>JASFUV010000178.1:0-3982 GCA_050050155.1 Acidimicrobiia bacterium
CCGAGGAAGCGCTCCGTCTCGCCCTCGAGGCGGCCGGCCTCGACTACCGGGTGGCCGAAGGGGAAGGCGCCTTCTACGGGCCGAAGATCGACGTCCACGTGAGAGACGCCATCGGCCGCCGCTGGCAGCTCTCCACCCTCCAGGTCGACTTCGGGGAGCCGGAGAACTTCGAGCTGCTCTACGCCACCGACCACAACACGCGGGAACGGCCCGTGATGATCCACCGCGCCCTGATGGGGTCGATCGAGCGGTTCGTCGGGATCCTCGTCGAGCACTACGCCGGGGCATTCCCGGGATGGCTGTCCCCGGTGCAGGCCACGATCGTGCCGGTGGCGGACCGCCACCACGACTACGCCCGTGCCGTGCAGGCCGAGCTGAAGGAGGCCGGGTTGCGGGTCGAGGTCGACGACCACGACGACACCGTCGGGGAGAAGATCCGGCGCGCCATCACGCACAAGCACCCGGCGGTCCTGGTCGTCGGCGATCGGGACGTCGAGGCGGGCACGGTCGGTCTCCGGATGCGGGGCGAGGAGCAGGAACGCCGCGGCATGGCACGCGACGACGTCGTGGCCGAGCTGCTCACGTTCTGCGCCCCACCCCGCTGAGCGGCATCCCCGGGGGTCGACAGGCAGATCCGGGCCGGAGATGGGGGCGGTACGGCCTCAGGGCGACAAGGCGAAGCAGCGAGCGGCAGGGCGCACTGCGGCGGGCACCGGCACGATCGACGAGCGCCGCCTGGAGTACTTGCCCTGAGCCCGGGGGCGCGTATGCTGCGGCTGCCCACCTCGCCATCCCAGCCATCGTTCGCCTGAAGGGACCACCTCCGTGAAGCAGCTTGTCTCATTCCTCGCCGCTGCCGTCCGCCGCTCCCCGAGGGCCGTGCTCCTCGCATCGCTGCTACTGACGGCCATCTTCTTCGGCTTCATGCTCCAGCAGGAAACGGCATCGGGGAACGAGGGGTTCTCGCCCGATTCGCCGGAGTTCCTGGCGCTCGACACCATCTCGGAGCACTTCTCGGAGAACTCCGAGGAGCCGGTGCAGATCGTCATGACGGCGCGCAACGGCGACCTGCTCACCGCCGATGGTCTGCGGGACTACGTGGCGGTACGCGACGCCATCGAGCACAGCGACGTCGCCGACCTGCTCCAGGGGCGCCCCGGCGGGGACATCGTCGGCTACTTCGATCCGCTCCTCCAGGGGATGCAGATGCGGGCCGAATCGACCGGGGTCCCCTTCGACGCGATGCTGGCGGCCGTCACCGACAGCGACGTCAAGGACGGCTTCTCCCAGGCCGTCGCCCAGCTCCCGGCCGACACCGCCGAGCTGTTCAACGGGCTGCTCGGCGCCGGCTCCGACGTGGCCGAGGCGCGTGCCGACACCGGACTGATGGTGGCGTTCCTCAACGTGTCGGGCCTCGATGATCCGGACCAGACCATCTTGCAGGCCAAGGAAGTCGACATGTCCGACGCGGTGAACGCCGTCGACACCACCGCCGTCGACGCCTCCGCCTTCAGCTTCGCGCTGCTCTTCTCGAACACCGATCAGTTCCAGTCGGAGATCGGCCGCCTCTTCGGCACCGCCTTCCTCATCATCGTGCTCATCCTGCTGTTCGTGTTCTGGATTCACCCCAAGGGGCGGATGACCTGGTGGGCGTCGCTGCGGAGGGCCCTCGCCGACATGGGGCTCACCATGCTCGTGATCACGATGTCGATCTTCTGGATGAACGGCATCGGCGTCATCCTCGGGCCGAAGTACCTCGGCCTGATCGGTGATTTCAACGAGATCCTGCAGATCCTCCCGATCCTGCTCATCGGCCTCGGCGTCGACTACGCCATCCACATGACCGCCCGCTATCGGGAGGAGATCGGGGAGGGCGCCATGGTGACCCGCGCCGCCTCTCGCGCCACCCGCACCGTCGGCATCGCCCTCGTGCTCGCCACCGTGACCACCTCGATCGGGTTCCTCACCAACGTGGTCAACCCCATCTCGGCCATCGCCGACTTCGGGGTCCTCGCCGCCATCGGGATCAGCTCGGCGTTCGTGCTCATGCTCACCGTGGTGCCATCGGTGCGGGTGCTGCTCGACCGGCGGGCCGAAGCCAAGGGCCGCCTGGTGCGCGAGGCGTTCGGCCACCAGAGCGAGCGACTGCTCCCCAAGATCATGGGAAGCACGTCGGTCCTGGCGGAGCGGTTCTCCGGCGCAATGCTCATCCTGGCGCTGCTGGCGGGCGGCGCCGGCGTGTACGGTTTCACCGAGCTCAACACCGAGTTCAGCTTCACCGACTTCCTACCCGACGACGCCCCGGCACTTGCGACGTATCACACCATCGTCGATGAGTTCGGGGGAGGCTTCGGCGAGGAGACCGAAGTCATCGTCGAGGGCGACGTCGCCACCCCCGCGGTCTACAACGGCCTCGTCGCCGCCTGGTCCAACCTCTCCGGGACCCCCGATGTCGTGCGATTCGGGAACACCGCGGCGGCCGAGTCGCCGGTGTCGGTGATCGCCCAGCTCGCGGTACCGCCCGACTCCGGTGGCAACGCCGAGACCTACGACGCGGCCTTCTCCGCGCGCGCGTTCGCTGCCGGGCTCCAACCCGACCTCACCGTGGCGCCCGGCACCGACGTCGATGCCCTCTACCGGGCGGCGATGGAGGTCTCACCGGATGCGATGCGCCGGGTCGTCGCCGAGGTGGGCGGGGAGTTCCACTACGTCGACGTCGGCGTGTCCACCAACGCAGGGGAGGCAGGCGCCCTCCAACTCCGCGACGACCTTCAGACCGCGTTCGCTCCGGTGCGGGACGCCGGGGCGACCACCGTCGCCACCAACGAGAACATCGTCAGCCAGGGGGTGGCGCAGGCGCTGCAGGATTCCCAGCTGTGGTCGCTGGGCCTCACGATCCTCGTCGCCGGTCTCGTCCTCATCTTCAACTTCTGGTTCGAGTCGCGCCGGCCGTTCCTCGGGGTCGTCACCATCCTGCCGGTGGTGCTCATCGTGCTGCTCGTGTTCGGGATCATGGCGGCCCGCGGGATCCCCTTCAATCCGATCACGGCCATGATCGCCAACCTCGCCATCGGCATCGGGGTGCCCTACACGATCCACATCACGCACCGCTACCAGGAGGATCGCCTCCGGTTCGACACGCCCGAAGCAGCGATCCGTTCCACCACGACCCACACGGGCGGCGCCCTCGCCGGCTCGGCGTTCACCACCGCCGCCGGCTTCGGCATCCTCGTGACGTCGTCGCTCAAACCGTTCCAGCAGTTCGGCGAGGTGACGTTCTGGGCGATCACCTTCGCCCTCGTCGGCTCGGTCCTGGTGCTGCCGTCGCTGCTGTTGGTGTGGGACCGTTGGCACCTCAAGCGGGGCGAGGCTGCGGTCGACGCGACCCTGCTCCACGCCGAAATCGCCGAACAGGGCGGCGAGGCATGACCGAGCGGCCCTCGATGCCGCAGATTCCCGTCCCGGCGGACGTGGCGGCCGCGGCCGCGATGCCATCGGACCTCGACGCGGGGAACCTGGCCGACTACACGGTGCCCGACCCCGCCCGCCGCCACCGAGCCGCCGCCGTCTACTGGATCGCGGCCGCCGTCACAGCCGGGGGGATCCTGGCCGGCCTGCCGCGCCCGATGTGGATCGCAGCCGCGGGTTTCGTCGCCATCGCCGGCTACCACCATCTCGCCGGGTGGCACCTCGCCGTCCGGGAGGAGGCGGCGCTGGAAGCCGCCAACCGGGCGGCGGCCTTCCCGATCGGCCATGCCTCCGCCACGGTCGGCTTCGACGGATGGCGGGCTCGCCCGGTGTGGAACGTGCTGGTCTTCTCCGCCGACGAACCGCCGACGTCGCGGGGCCTGGTGCGGGTCGACGCCACCACCGGGGACGTCATCGGGACCTACGTCGAGGAGATCACCGCAGTGGGGGAGAAGCCCTAGCGCTCCTCGATCGGAGGAAGCTCACGGGGCTGCGGACCCGTGTAGATCTGGCG
>JASFUV010000179.1:0-3976 GCA_050050155.1 Acidimicrobiia bacterium
ACCAGGCGGACCGGGTTCCCGTCGATGTGGACCGCCCAGGTCGTGGTGTCCTGGGTCGTCGACGGATAGCTGTAGCGCACCTTCCACCAGCAGTCGCTGCCGCAGGTGTAGCCGGTGAGGTCGATCTTGATCGTCAGCTTGTGGTCGTTGTAGCGGCCGTTGCTGGTGTAGATCCGGCACGGGCTGTAGTGGCCGCTGTAGATGGAGGCGGAGCCGTCCGCCACCATGTCACACGCCGGCACGCTGCCGTGGGGATCGACGATCGAGATGTTGTGGTTGCCGGAGGCGTCACCAGGGTCGAACAGACTGATGATGAGGGTCTTGCCGGTGTGGATCTCCTCGACATCGGCGAGGTAGAACTCGGTGATCCCGGCGTTGACGTTGGCGTAGATCGACATGTCGCCCAGGCCGTAGAGGCGTGGTTGGACTCCCGAGGTCGATGCCCGCATCGAGAACCGATTGAGGCCCCGCTCATTGGCGGACGGCTGGAGGATCCGCACCTGCAGGGGGTAGATGCCCGGACCGTAATCGGGAGAGGCGCAGAAGGTCTCCCACGGGATGCTCTGAATGGTGTAGTACCACGGATACGGGTCCCGCGGCGCGTAGTTGGTCTGGCAGATCACCGCGTTGTCGGAGAGATCGAGCGGGGTCGGATCGGGGGCGTAGAGGGTGAATTGGGTCGTGGCCCCGGGATCGCCGTCCGGCAGCTGCCCGTTGTCGCCGTTGAGGATGTTGTCACCGCCGCCGCGGACGAAGGCGGGATCGTAGAGGTCGATCGTCGGGCCGGAGGTGGCGCCCGCGGGCACCTCCACCCCGTAGATGTACCCGGTTTCGCGGGCATCGGGGTTCGCGTTGCATCCGGAGCCGCTCTCCCAGGCGAGGCAATGCGACGAGTAGAGGTCGCCCATGCCCTTGCCGGTGTAGTAGCCGTGGATGTTGGCCCAGAAGTTCGGCATGTACCCGGCTTGCGGATCGTTGCCGAACCGGGGTTCGGGGCTCCCCAGCGGAAGCGGCAGCACGTACTCGGCAACCGCGTCGCGGGAGATGTCGACGCTGTCGATCCCGAAGACCCGCATGAAGAACGTCGGCACGTCGTTGTCGACCGTGACCTGGAGCTGGTGGTCGCTGCCCGGCACCTTGGCCGGCGTCACGACCGCGTTGACCCCGTTGACGTAGTCGTTGGTGGTGGCGGTGGAGATCGCAACCGAGGAGGCGGTCGGGAACTCGTCGGGCATGTAGACCACCCCGGCGAGGGCAGCGGCGTCGGCGGCCTGCTGGGTCCTGATGCTGTTGAGGTAGAGCCAGCCGAGATCGACCGCCATGGCGGCGGCGCCCATCATCACGACCATGAGCAGGGCCATGAGGATCATGGTCACGCCGCTCTCGGTGTCCTCGAATCGCTTCCGGATCCGGGCAATGATGCGTCGCTTCACGGGAGGGGCCTCCTCAGGAGCTCGTTCCGTAGACGTCGGGCTCCATTCGCATCCGGGCGTCGTCGGCCCAATGCGCAGGTGAACTCATCATCGGGAGCACGTTGGTGACCCACTCGTGGGTGAACTGGATCTGGACCCCGATCACGTCGGGTTGTGGGATGAGCGTCGTCACCCGGGCGCTCGGAGGCCAGTTGCCGGGTGACCCATAGGCCACGAAGTTGTCCGGGTCGGGGCACGGGTCCCATTTGCAGGCCGTGACCGGGTTGTAGCTGTAGTAGTTGCGGGAGAGCGACATCGAGCCGTCGGCGTTGGCCTTGTAGATGACCACCTGGTCGATCGAGGAGGGATCGACCGCGCCCGACAGCCCGGCTTCCACGGCTTGGAGAATGGCGAAATCGGCTTCGTCATCGGTCCCGACCACGCTCCCGATCCGGGCCGCGCCGGCGACGGCGTGGCTGTACGACAGGCGCGCCTTGAAGGCGAGCCCGAACTCGAGGGCACCGAATACGAGCATGACGATGAGGGGCACGACGATGGCGAACTCCACCATGGCCGCACCGCGTTCGGACCGCTCCGGGTGGCGACGCGTCGGGTTGTTACTACTCACAGTGGTCACATACTACCTCTGAGTGGTGGAAACCGCCAGTGGATTCTACCGATGATTCGGATGAATCCCGCGCGACCTGAAGAGCTGGTTCGTTGCTGGCCCGGAATGCGTCAGCCGCCGAGGCGGCCCAGCAACCGGTCGCGCCGTTCCTCCAACCGGCGCCGCCGTTCCTCCAACCGGGCAATGTGCGCCTCGAACCGGGCTACATCTCCCGCCGTTTCCCGGGCGTCGGCCCGGTCGAGCGGCGCGTCCGACACCAGAGCGTCGCGGGTGGCGTCGTCGTTGAGGTGGACGTGGAACTCGAGCTCCTGGCGCGCCAGCACCTCGTCGCGGCGCAGCGCCGCGATCTGATCATTGAGCCGGAAGAGGCGACGTTCGATGCGGCGCATATCCCGAGTCTACGGCCGGGTCGGCGTGGCGAAGAGCCTCGCCCTATGATGCGCGCTCGGCCGGGATGGCGAAATTGGTAGACGCGACGGACTCAAAATCCGTTGGGCGCAAGCCCGTGGGGGTTCGAGTCCCCCTCCCGGTACCGAAGGGCCGGCCGATCCCCGCTCACGGACGGCGCATCGCCGCAGCCAGATCAACCACGGCGTGCCGCAGGCCCGCCGCCGCGGCGTCGACGTCGGCGGCATCGAGCACCCGCCGCACCAGCGCCGAGCCCACGATGACCCCGTCCGCCACCTTGGCCGCCGCCTGCGCCTGGGCCGGCGTGGAGATTCCGACTCCGAGCACCAGCGGCACATCGGTGGCGGCACGAACCCGCGCCGCCAGCGCCGCCGCCCGCCCGCTCGCCTCGGTGCGCTCCCCGGTCACCCCCATGTCGGCGACGCCGTACACGAACACCGGATCGGAATCGGCCACCATCGACAGGCGATCCGGTGGCGTGGTCGGCGCCACGAACAGCGCCAGTCCCAACCCGTGATCTGCGAAGGCGGCCGCGAAGACCCCGGCCTCATCGACCGGCATGTCGGCCACGATCACGCCCGCCCCGCCCGCATCGGCGACCCGACGGGCGAACTCCTCGATCCCGACCCGGACCACCGGGTTGGCATACGTCATCACCACCACGGGCTTGCCGGTGCGCGCCGTCACCGCCGCCACCACGTCGAGCCCCGGCTCCAGCCCCGACCCGGCGGCGAGGGCCCGCAACCCCGCCTCGTGGATGGTGGGGCCGTCCATCAACGGATCGGAGTAGGGAATGCCGACCTCGAACCCATCGGCGCCGGCCTCGGCCATGGCCTCGAACAGCCCAGGCGACGCCGCCACCGTCGGCAGCCCGGCCGTCATATAGGGCAACAACGCGGCCCGGCCCGCCGCAGCCGTCTCGGCGAACATCCCGCGCAGCCGGGCCGCCCCGTCAGCCATGGTCCCTGCGCTCCAACTCCTCCACGTCCTTGTCGCCGCGTCCGGAGAGGTTCACGACCACGGTACGGCCGGCGAGGCGATCCGCCTCCCGCACCACCCAGGCGAGGGCATGGGCCGATTCCAGGGCGGGGATGATCCCCTCGGTCTCGGTGAGCAGGTGCAGCGCCGCCACCGCTTCGTCGTCGGTGACGGACTCGTACCGCACCAGACCGGCGTCCTTCAGGTAGGCGTGCTCGGGCCCGACCCCCGGATAGTCGAGGCCGGCCGAGATGGAGTGCGCCTCGAGGATCTGGCCGGCGTCGTCCTGTAGGAGGTACGTCATCGCCCCGTGGATCACGCCGGGCGTCCCAGCACCCAACGAGGCCCCATGGTGACCGGTGGCGATGCCGAACCCGGCCGCCTCCACCCCGACCAGGTCGACCCCGGTCCCGGCGTACGGGTAGAACACGCCGATCGAGTTGGATCCACCGCCGACACACGCCACGATGACGTCGGGCTCGGGCCGGTCCGGTGACGACCCGTCGAGCTGCACCTGGAGTTCCTCGCCGATGACCTTCTGGAACTCGCG
>JASFUV010000180.1:0-3958 GCA_050050155.1 Acidimicrobiia bacterium
GCGCCCGATGCCCCCCGTGCCTCCCACGATGAGAACAGTCCCTTCCGGCATCGGTTCGCTCCTTTCCCAGAACACCAGCCAGACTATACGCAACTGTACAGTGTTGCTAATCATGGTGAAGGGTGAATGTGAGCGACCACCGAGTTGACGTGTGCATCGTCGGCGCCGGCCTGATCGGCCTCGCGGTGGGAGCCGCCCTCGTCGAGCGACTCGAAGGGGTGTCGATTCTGGTGCTCGACAAGGAAGACACGGTGGCCGCCCACCAGAGCAGCCACAACAGCGGGGTGGTGCATTCCGGCCTCTACTACCGTCCCGGGTCCCTCAAGGCCCGGCTCTGCGTCGAGGGGAGGGAAGCGATGGTGGCGCTGTGCCAGGAGCACGGCATCCCCTATCGGCGATCGGGGAAGCTGGTCATCGCAACCCGGCGCTCCGAGATCCCTCTGCTCGACGAGCTGGAGCGGCGGGGGCGAGCCAACGGGCTCGCCGATGTGGCCAGGATCGGCCCCGACGCCATCGGCGCCCTTGAGCCGGCCGCCACCGGAATCGCGGCGCTCCATGTCCCCGAGGCAGGCGTTGCCGACTACCCCTCGGTGGCGCGCCATCTGGCCCACCGCATCTCCGCGGCGGGAGGGTCCGTCGCCACCGGCCGCCAGGTGACCGCGATCGATCACGACGTTGCAGGGGCCACCGTCACCGCCGGCTCCGAGCGCTGGCGAGCGCGGGTGGTGGTCAACTGTGCCGGGCTCCAATCGGACCGGGTGGCGAGGCTGGCAGGCGTCGAATCCCCGGTCCGGATCGTGCCGTTCCGCGGTGAGTACTACCGCCTTGGCGCCCCCGCCGCCGACCTGGTAAAGGGTCTCGTCTACCCGGTGCCTGATCCTCGTTTCCCATTCCTGGGGGTGCATTTCACGCGCCGCGTCGACGGCACCGTCGAGGTCGGCCCCAACGCCGTCCTCGCCCTCGGCCGTGAGCATTACCGCGATCGGAGGCCCGACTGGGGCGAGGTTCGCGAGACGCTACGTTTCGGTGGGTTTCGGCGCCTGGCGCTCCGGTACTGGCGGTCCGGGTTGCAGGAAATGGTCAACTCCCGCTCCCCCCGCCGCTATGCCCGCCTCGCCCGCCGCCTCGTCCCCGCCGTGACGTCCATGGATCTGCTTCCGGGCGGGGCCGGGATCCGCGCCCAGGCCGTCACTGCCGACGGGGTCCTCGTCGACGATTTCGTCATCGAGGAGGCCGGCGCGACGCTGCACGTGGTGAACGCCCCCTCGCCGGGGGCCACCGCCTGCCTCGCCATCGGCCGCTTCATCGCGGGTCGAGTCCGGCCCCTCCTCGGCACCTGAGGTCCCCCGTCGCATCACACTTCCCCACCGTGGCGAAAAAATCTGAAGAAAAATAGTCAACAACCCACCATTCCCATCGTGCGGTGTGTAGTGTCACTAATCAGTGCAGAGCCGGAACCCAACAGTGGCAGTAATCGGCCTCGGTCGTATGGGGGGAGCGATGGCGGCCACTCTGCGCCGCGCCGGGTGGGATCTGGTCCTCTGGAATCGCAGTGAAGCGAAGGCCCGGCAGATTGGTGACGAGCTCGAATCCCCGGTCGCCGCATCCGCCGCAGACGCCGCCCAACGCGCCGACTTCGTCCTCACCAGCCTCGCCGACGACGCCGCCGTCACCAACGTCTACCTCGGGCCTGGCGGCATCGTCGAAGGCATCGAGGCCGGCACCGTCGCCATCGAGACCAGCACCGTGGACCCCGACACCAGCACCCGGGTCGGCGCCGCCGTCGACGAAACCGGAGCCGGATTCCTCGACTGCCCGGTCTCCGGCAGCGTCTCCACGGTGCAGGCAGGCACACTGACGATCATGGTCGGTGGCGGCGACGCCCTCCTGGAACGTGCCCGTCCCGTCCTCGAGCCCCTCGCCGCCCACATCATCCCGGTCGGGCCGCGCGGCGCCGGCGCCGCCACCAAGCTCGCCGTCAACGGCCTCGTCCACGGCCTCAACGTCGCCCTCTCCGAGGCGCTCGTCCTCGCCGAGAAGGCCGGCGTCGACCGGGCCACCGCGTACTCCGTGTTCGCCTCCGGCGCCGGCGGCGCCCCGTTCGTCCACTACAAGCGGGAGGCCTACGAGCACCCCGACACCACGCCGGTGGCCTTCAGCCTCGACCTGGTGGCGAAGGACCTCGAATTGATCACCGGGCTCGGCGCCCGGGTGGGCGCACCGATGCGGCAGGCCATGACCGGGCTCGATCTCGTCCGCCGCGCCGTCGAGCACGGGCTGGGCGACCGGGACCTCAGCGCCCTCGCCGTGTTCTTGCGGGAAGGGGAACTGTGAAGGGACACATCGTCAGGAAGGCCGCCGACTTCGCCTACGCCACGCCACCCGAATTCGAAGGGCGAAGCACCGGCTACCACGCCGACGCTCCCGTCGACGAAGCCGGCGGCTCGGTCCAGATGGGATTCCGGCTCGCTCGCCTCGACCCGGGCGGGCAGGTCGCAGGCCACGTCCACTCCTTCGAGGAATCGGTCTACGTGGTGGACGGGAGTCTCACCATCGACACGCCAGAGGGAAGCCACCTCCTCACCGGCGGCGACTACGGGCTGCTGCCGGTCGGCATGACCCACGCCTTCCGCAACACCTCCGATCGCCCCGCGTCCTTCGCCGAGATGAAGGCGCCCCTCCCCCGGGCCCGATTCGGGTACGACACCCAATTCCCGCCGCCGCTCCCCGCCGGCCCCGCCTCTCCCGTCGACGTGCGGGATCCCCGCAACCGGTACTTCGGGCACATCGACCCGGAATCGATGGACCCGGCGCTCCAGACCCAGGACCGATTGGCGGTGAGCGCCTCGATGCGCACCGCCCTCCTCGTCTACAGCGGCATCAGCGTCAAGATGATGGTCGACTCCGACCTGGGCGCCGACCTGTCGACCATGTTCATGGTCCAGTACGAACAAGGCGGGTTCGCCGGGGCCCACGACCATCCCCTCGAAGAGGCCTACCTCATCCTCGACGGCGCGGTGGAGGCCCGGTTCGACGGCGAGCGCTACGAGCTGGAGGCCGGCGACCTGGCATGGGCCGGCGTCGGCTGCGTCCACGAGTTCCGCAACATCGGCGACGGCCACGTCCGCTGGCTCGAGACCCAGGCGCCCCAGCCGCCGCCCCGGCACTCCTACCGGTTCGCCCGCGATTGGACCTACCTCGAGAACGCACTCGCACCCGACCAGCCCACCCCCGGACCCGCCCCCACGGCAAGGGGCACACCCTGGTCGAGTTCCCAGTAGCGACCAGCCCCGCCCCAGGAGTGATGGGGGTCGATTGGGAGAACCGGGTCGACTTCGAACGGCTGCGCCAGTACCGGCTCGGCCGCGTCAAGCGGATGCTCGAGGAGTACGGCCTCGGCGCCGTGCTCCTGTTCGAGACGTCGAACATCCGCTACGCCACCGCCACCCAAATCGGGTACTGGGCCTTCAACAAGGGTGAGCGCTGGGCACTGGTGACCCGCAACGGCCGGCCCCGGGTGTGGGACTTCGGCTCCGCCGCCAAGGCGCACCGCCTCCAGCTCCCCCACCTGTATGACACCGAGAACGCCGTCGGCGGCAACACCGGCCTCCAAGGCGCCATCGGTCCCGAGACCGGCCTCCATGCCCGGGCGGTGCGGGAGATCAAGGCCGCCCTCGAGGACGAAGGCGTCGCCAACGAGCCGCTGGGAGTCGACCTCGCCGAGACCGCCGTGTTCCTCGCCCTCCAGGGGGCCGGGCTCCAGGTCGTCGACGGCCAGCAGGCGATGATGCGGGCCCGCGAGATCAAGAACGTCGACGAGGTCACCCTCCTCACCCAGGCCTGCGCCATGGTCGACGGCGTCTACCAGGACATCTTCGAGATGCTCAAGCCGGGGAAACGGGAATCGGACGTGGTCGGCATGGCCCACGCCCGCCTCTTCGAGATGGGCTCGGAGTTC
>JASFUV010000181.1:0-3948 GCA_050050155.1 Acidimicrobiia bacterium
GGTGCTTGGACCGGGCGCCCACCAGACGCTTCTTCTCGACGCCGTCGGCGAACACGATCATGGTCGGGATGCTCATGACCTCGTGAGCCATCGCAGCCTGCTGGTTTTCGTCCACGTTGAGTTTGGCGACGATCAGCTTGCCGGAATTGGCGCCGGCGATCTCATCGAGCGGACCCTCCATCAGGCGGCAGGGTGCGCACCACTCGGCCCAGAAATCGACCACGACGGGGGTGGTCCCGGAGATCATCTCCGGGAGGGTGGCGTCGGTGGCGACGACGGTGTTGTTTCCCATGAGTGCGACCCGATCCCGGGTCCTCACCTCCTCGGCTGTGCGTCCTGTCGATGTGCCTCACGCGGCGGCGATGCCATCAACCACCGGCGGAGGGCCGTGCATTCCCGTTCAGGCTTCCCGCTCTTCGATCCAGTGCTGGGCGTCGAGGGCGGCCTGGCATCCCATCCCGGCGGCGGTGATCGCCTGACGGTACACGGAGTCTGCGACGTCTCCACCCGCGAACACGCCGGGAACCGAGGTCTTGGCGCCGTCATGGAGGACGACGTAGCCCTTGGCGTCGAGATCGATCTGATCACGAAAGACCGCGGTGTTGGGATCGTGGCCGATGGCGACGAACATGCCGTCGACCGCCAGCACCGACTCCTCGTCCGTCTTCACGTTGCGGAGACGAACCCCCGTCACCTCGCCGTCGCCGAGGACCTCTTCCACCACGCTGTCCCACACGACCTCGATCTTGTCGTGGGCGAGAGCGCGCCGGACCATGATCTCCGAGGCGCGGAACTCGTCGCGGCGGTGGATGATCGTGACCTTGCTTGCGAATCGGGTCAGGAAAAGAGCCTCCTCCATCGCACTGTCGCCGCCTCCGACCACGGCCAGCTCGCGGTCGCGGAAGAAGAACCCGTCACAGGTGGCACACGCCGAGACCCCGTGGCCCCGGAGCCGTTCCTCGCCCGGAATCCCCAACCACCGCGCCGACGCGCCGGTGGAGATGATGACGGTCTCGGCTTCGTACTCGTCGTCGCCGGCCCAGGCCCGGAACGGATGTGCGGAGAAGTCGACCTTGCTGACATCGGCGGAGACGATGCGGGTGCCGAACCGCTCCGCCTGCTTGCGAAGCTGATCCATCAACTCCGGTCCCAGGATTCCGTCGGGGAAGCCCGGGTAGTTCTCGACGTCGGTGGTGAGCATGAGTTGCCCGCCGCGTTCGAATCCCTCGATAACGATCGGTTCCAGTCCGGCGCGGGCGGCGTAGATCGCCGCGGTGAGGCCTGCCGGCCCCGAGCCGACGATGAGGACCTTCTCGGCCATGTTCAGCTCTCTTTCGGAGTCTCGCTCGTGCGTCTGCCCAGCAGTAACAGTCCGGACACGACGAATAATCCACCGAGGAGCACGTAGGCCCACTCGACTCCGATGAGTTCACCGAGGAGGCGGAACACGCCGACGATGAGGAAGATGACGACGATCAGGCCGAGCAGGGCGATGATCATGCTGGCCGCGGTCCACTTGATCCAGCGGGCGACGCGATCGACGGTCATCGCCCGAATCCGGGTGGCCGTGGTCTCGAGCAGGTCGGCGATCTTGGCAGGGAAGTCTTCCATCATGAGCCGAGGTTAGTCCGCCGCCGCCTTCCGGCTCCAGATCACGTCACGGGGAGCGATCGACGATGACACACGTCGGGAGCAGGTGGCTCAGGACGACGGTGTCCTCGACGTCGGCCGGCACGTAGGCGATCACCAGAACCTCACCCTCGTCGCCCATCGCGTCGGCGACGATGAACGCGGTGACGGTGTCGGGAAGCTCGGCGAGGCCGGTGTCGACGCAGGTCCCGGCGTCCTCGGCCGCGTTGCCGCCGGCGGTGGGGGCCGCCGCATCCTCGCCGTCCGTCCCGAGGCGATCGCTCGTCTTGAGGGCGTCACCGCCGGCGGCGATCACGTCCCGGCGGACCGTGTCGAGATCGGGAACGGGCCCCAACGTCATGGAGGCCCGGGTCGTCTCCTCCGCCATGGCGTCGCCGAGGGGGGCATCGTCGGAAAACGTACTCAGGTCGTCGCCCGGCACCGGCGTCGCCGGCGTGGACTCGTCACGCTCTGCCTGGGCGGCGGCGATGGTGATGTCGGAGGCGTCGTCGGATGCCAGGAAGGTGAGGTGGGGCGCGACGGCGAGGATCCCGATCAGCACCGCGGTGACCCCGGCGAGGACGGCGACGCGCGAGACGAACGACCGGCGCCGGGGACGCTGCTGCGGCGCGCGGGCGAGGCCGAGGGCGCGATGCATGGTCCGGTGGAGGTCGGCCGATTCGGCGGCGGTGAGGAAGGCGCGGGGCGCGCCGTGGAGCGCTTCGAGCGCCGCCTGCTGCATCTCGAGCTCGGCGGCGCACTCGGCGCAGTCGGCCATGTGGGCGCGGACGGCATCCTCCCGCGACGCGTCCAGCGTTCCGTCGAGAAGCGCCAGGATGGTGTCGGGGTCGTTGGTGTGCATCGTCATTCGTCCATTGGATGCTCGCGAACGGCGCGGAGGTTCCCGAGATGGCTCGCCAGCTGCCGTCTTCCCCGGAAGACGCGTGACTTGACGGTGCCGACGGGGACCCCGAGGAGTTCCGCAACGGTTTCGAGGGCGAGGCCTTCCAGGTCGACGAGTACCACCGCGGCCCGGAACTCGGGAGCGATCTCGGCGAGGGCGGTTTCGATGTCGGGGCGCAGCTCGACCGCGGTGTATGCGTCGCCGCTCGTGACGTCCACCGGGTCGAGGCGATCGGGGAGAGGGTCGGCCTGGTGGCGCCGGGTGCGGCGGAGGTGGTCGTAGCAGGCGTTGACCGCCACCCGGTACAGCCAGGTACTGAAGGCGGCCTGGGCCCGGTAGCGATCGACCTTGCGGAACACGGTCAGGAACGTCTCCTGGGTGGCGTCGAGCGCCTGCTCCCGATCCCGCAGCATCCGGAGGCAGATGGCGAAGACCCGATCCTCGTGGGCGCGCATCAGCTCGTCGAACGCGCCGACGTCGCCGCCGAGGTATTGCTCGATCAGGTCGATATCGGCTGCGGCGCGGTCGGTCATGGCAACCCGATTGTGGTGCGGGGCTGGTCGTCTGTCACGAGTGGAACACCACCTCGGCGACCCGCGAGTAGTACTCGCCGTCGCCCTGGTCGGGGAGGTCGGTGAGCCACAGGAGCCAGGTGCCGCCGTCCCGATGGGGAAGCTGCATCTGGACCGCGCCGCCGAGGGCGTTTCCGGAACCGATCTCATCCCAATCCGCGAAGTCGTCGGGGACCTGTTCCGCCCATGCCACGGTGAACCGGGTGCCGGTCGAGAGGTGGAGATCGATCGCGGTCGGGTCGCCCGAGACCGTGAAGAGCAGTCCCACCCCGGGTTTGTTGAGTCGCGCGAGGGGGTCGAAGTAGCGCTCGGTGCGCCACGAGGTCTCCAGGTCGCCGTCGACGACGTTCGGGACTTCCGAGTCGCGCTCGGTCTGATCCCCGAACGGGTCGTACACGGCGGCCGTCGCCGCCAGCGACCCGGAGGGGATGGTGACCGGCTGGGTGGTGGTGGTGTCGGAGGCGCCTGTGGTGGAGGTGGTGGCTGCCGGGGGGGTGGCCGGGAACAGGAACGGGGAGTCGGGGTCGACGTCGATGGCCAGGCCGGCGGCGGCGACCAGAACCGCGGACACCAAGAGGACCGTCGCCGGTACCAGCCAGCGCCACGACCAGCCGCCCCGTGGTTCGGCGGGAGGCACGTAGGGGGTGGCGCGCAGGGCCGCGGCGAGGCCTGCGGCGTCGAGGCGGCCGGCCTCGGCGTCCGCGAGTGCGCGGTCGACCGCGGCGGGGAGCCCTTCGACGATCTGGGACGGGCTGAGGCCCTGCTGGTCGGACCCGGTGAGCGCGAGGCGGAGCGCCCTCGCCAGCGATGCGGTGTCGTCGCCCGGTGCCAACGACCGGCGGG
>JASFUV010000182.1:0-3947 GCA_050050155.1 Acidimicrobiia bacterium
CTGAAGCATGGCGGAACCGGCGATCCAACTGAGCGGCGTGACCCGTCGCTTCGGCTCGGTGCTGGCCGTCGACGAGCTCACGATGACGGTGGAGGCCGGGGCGGTGGCGGTGCTGCTGGGACCCAACGGCGCCGGCAAGACCACCACGGTGCGGCTCATCACCGGAGCGCTCCGCCCCGACTCGGGCACCTTGCGCATCCTCGGTCTCGATCCGGAATCCGACGGCGACGAGGTCCGGGCCCGCTGTGGCGTCGTCCCGCCCAAACCTGCCCTCTACGACCGGCTCACCGGGCGGGAGAACCTCGACTTCGCCGCCGAGATCTTCGGAGCGAGCCGGGAGGCGGTGCTGCCCGCCGCCGAGCGGTTCGGGATCGCCAATGCCCTCCACCTCGAGGTGGGCGGCTATTCCACCGGAATGCGCACCCGGCTGGCGCTGGCCCGAGCGGTGCTGCACGATCCCGAGATCCTTCTCCTCGACGAGCCGACCGCCGGGCTCGACCCTGAGTCGGCCCGTGCCGTACTCGACCTGATCCGCGAGCTGGCGGAACGGGGCCGCACCATCGTCATGTGCACCCACCTGCTGCACGAGGCGGAGGGCATCGCCGATCACGTTGTGCTGATGGGAGCGGGACAGGCGAGGGAGGCGGGTGACCCGCACGAGCTGGCGAGCCGCTACCTGGCGGAGCCGATCGTCATGCTCGATGCCGAGGACCGCGGCGCCCTCGCCGCCGTGGAGGGCAGGCCAGGGGTGCTGGCCGTCAGCTGGAATGGCGCGGTCCAGGTTCGGCTCGACAGCATCGAGCGCCTCCCCGGCCTGGTGGCCGATCTGGTCACGGCCGGGGCCCGCATCACCCGGGTGGAGCCGCAGGTGCCGACACTCGAAACCCTGTACTTCGAGATGCAGCAGAGCCTGAGGGAGGCGCCATGAGGTGGAACAAGGCCCTCACGGTCGCCCGCATCGACCTGCGCCGCCTCTTCAAGAGCCGCGACTACTGGGTTCCGATGGGCCTGCTCGCCGCGATCTTCTTCATCCTCATCCCGTGGGTGCTGCTCAGTGTGGTGACCGCCAGCACCGGCAACGACCTCGTCTCGAAGATCGGGGAGGTCATCGAGGTGCTGCCGGGCCAGATCCAGCAGCATCTGCCGGGGTCCACCCAGGAGGCGCAGGCCGGCTACGCCCTGGCGGTGTACCTGCTGGCGCCGGTGGCGATCGTGGTGCCGCTCACGATCTCGTCGGCGGTCGGCGCCCACGCCATCGTCGGTGAGCGGGAGCGGGGCACCGGCGAGTTCCTCGCCCACTCCCCGCTGACGGAACGGGAGATCTATGTCGGCAAGCTGATCGCCAGTCTCGTCCCGGGGTTCCTCGCCACCGCGCTGGGGTTCACGGTGTACTCGCTGCTGGTGAACGTGAAGGTAGGGCCGCTGCTCGGCGGATGGTTCTTCCCCACCGCCGGTTGGTGGATCCTCATCCTCGGGGTGGTGCCGCCGTTCATCGCCGTCGCCCTGTCGGTGATCATCTGGGTCTCCTCCAAGGTGCGGAGCACCGCCGCCGCCCAGCAGGCGGCGAGCCTGGTGTCGCTCCCGGTGATCCTCGCCGCCTACGGCGTCTCGAGCGGCCTCATGTTCAACCCGATCGTCGCCGCCCTGGCGGTCGGGATCGTGGCGTGGATCCTCGCCATCCTCGGCCTCCTATCCGGCTCCCGCTCCCTCCACCGCGAGCGGCTCCTCGGCCTTGGAGGCGACGGCGCCTAGCGGCCCCGTGCTCCCAACCCAGGGCTCCAGTACACGGTATTGCGGCCTCACAGCCCACGGTTCACCGGTCACCTCGAACCTTGGGCCACAGACCACGAAAACGCGGCCTCTCAACCCAGGGTTCCAGTACACGGTCTTGCGGCCTCTCAACCCTGGGTTGGGTGAATTGGGGCGGCGTTACTGGTCGGTGCGGACGATGGTGACGGTGCATTCCGTGACGAGGGCGGCGATGGCGCCCACCGCGGCGAGGACGGGGGCGATCAGCGCCCCGACAACGCCGATGGTGAGGGGGATCTCGACGAGGCTCTTCCCGTCGGAATCGCTGATGATGATGCGGCGGACGTTCCCCTCGTGAACGAGCTCCTTGATCTTGGCGACGAGGTCGTCACCTTTGACCTCGAACTGCTCCGTCCGGTCCTCTGACGGGCTCATGCAACCTCCGGGAATCGACTGAACCCAATATGCCGCACCCGGCGTCAGTCCGCCAGCCCGCTTCAGCCGCCGGTTCGAGATGAAGGAGGTGGCGGCGCCGGGTCGGGTGCTACGGCGGGTCGGTCGCTCCGACTCTCTTCGTCGTGACCGACCGAAGGCGGCGGGGAGAACCCAGGCAGGCTCACGACGTAGCATGACCGCGATGTCCACCGCAGCCACCGAAACCTCACCAATGCCCCCAGCGACGGATCCCGCTCGCTCCCGGCACCCCGGGCCCGTTCAGTGGTGGGAGATCGCCGGCCTGGTCGCAGCCGTCGTGAGTTTCCTCATCCTCGCTCTGATCCTGATCAAGCAGGGCGTCCCACTCGGCCACGACGAGGCGGTCTACTCGGCACGGGCCCGCGAGCTGCTACACGGTGATCCGGCCAGTTCCTGGTGGCGCCCGTACCGGGCGCCAGGACTCCCCGCCTTGCTCACGATGGCATGGATCGGCAACGGAACCGAGCCCTATCTGCGCCTCGTGGTCGCCCTCACCGGAGGACTCCTCATCGTCGCCACGTGGTACATGGGACGGATCATGATCGGACGGTCCACTGCGCTGTTCGCGGCCTTTGGGCTCGCCATGACCCCCGTCATCCTGACCTCATCGACCCAGGTGTGGCCGGACGTGCCCGGCGCAGCCTTCGGGATGCTCGCCTTGGCGGTGTATGCCCGCGCCCTGTTGACCGAGCGGTTCCCGTGGTGGGCCGTGCTCGCCGTTCCTGCGCTGACTGCGGCCGCCACCACCATCCGGTACGGGGCACCCATACCCCTGGCGGTCGGCCTGATCGGGTTGACACTGTGGGGAGGTCGGCAGGCGCGGCGGCACGTACGGCGGATCGCGGCCACCGCAGCCGGTGTCGCCGGGGCGGTCGTCGTGCTCCTCATGACACCGGTGTTGACCGGGTCGCAGACGCCGTTCGCGGCGGATCGTGCCCTGACGTCGACCATCCCCCTCACCCAGGGATTCACGGATTTCTGGCACTTCCACGACTTCCTGCTGGCGGGGCCCGTCGTCATCGGCTTCCTCGGGATCGCGGCCGGGATGGGCCGGGCGTCCACCAGCCGCACCCAGAGTGCCCGCATCTTGTGGCCACTCGGAATCGGTGCCGCGACGTTCGCGACCCTGGCCGCATCGATCCACGGCGAACCCCGCTACCTGGCACCGGTCTACCCGTGGTTCTGGCTCGCTGCCGGTGCGGGTATCGCCCTCGTCGCCAGGAGCCTCCCTCGGACGTTGATGATGGGATCGGCACTCGCCGTCTTCCTGGCCGTCTTCGCGCTCGGTGTCCCGCTCTCCAACGGTCAGAACCAGTTCAACGAGGGATTCACGGTCATCAAGGAGGCCGCCTCGTCGCTGGACACCGGACGGCCATGCGGCGTCTTCACGAGCTACACCCCCCAAGTGGAGTGGTACTCGGGCTGCGAAGCCGTCGCCTTCAACCGCAAGGAGGCGGTGACGGGGTCACCGGAGTTCCCCGAGGGCCGGCGCTACCTCTTCGTGGTGGAAGAGGGCAAACGGCAGCCAAGCGACGAGATCCTCGAGGACTACGAGGAGGCGACCACCGGATCGGCACGAAGCTTCGGCATGCCCGGCGTCAGGCGGGGTTACGTCGAAGTCTGGACATTCAGCGGCGGCTGATCCGATTCTCCGACTCCCGCCGCATGCTGTACCACCGCGTGCGGCGCCGGCCTGCCTCAGTCCGTCGTCACCCGTCGGCGGC
>JASFUV010000183.1:0-3940 GCA_050050155.1 Acidimicrobiia bacterium
GACGATGCCCTCACCGACCTCGCCTCGGCGGCGGCGGTCTCCGATCGCCTCACCCTGATCGACGCCGCGGCCGGGCCGGGAGCGGCGGTGCGGGAGGCTCGCGGCGAGATCGTGGTGCTGCTCGACGGCCGGGCCCGCATCGACCGGCGCCTCCTGGAACGGGTGGTGGCCCGTTTCGATCGTGATCCGCGTCTGGCGGCGGTGCGGAGCGCCTACCGCCTCGCCGGAGGGCGCCAGTACCGCCGCCTCGACGACCTCCTGGCGGTGGACGGGGAGCTGAGCCGTCACGGACTCCCTCTCTTCGGGGCAATGCGGCGCCGGGAGCTGCGCAAGGACCGCGCCACCGACTTCTCCGAGGCGTGGCCGGCGGCTCTGGAACGGGGCCGGGTGGCGTTCCTCATCAACGACCACGCCACCGTCGACGCCAGGGTGACGGCCCCGGCCCGGATGGTGCGACCCCGCGATCTGCAGGCGAGCGGGTCCCGGGAGACCGCCAAGGCGGGCCGCCGGGTGGTGGGGGCGGCACGGCGCCGGCTCCGCCACACCGGGGCGCCGCCCTCGCCGGAGGGTGACACCGACGCCTCGATCCCGGCCGCCTATGTCGGGTACACGGGGAAAAAGAACCTCGGCGACGAGGCGATGCTGGCGGCGACCCGCCTCCTTCTTCCGTGGGGGCGCCTCGCTCCCGACCTCACCGACCCCCGGCTCCTGGTGGTGGGCGGCGGCACCCTCGTCAACGCCGACCGCTACTACCTGACCCGGATCCTGCGCCAGGACACCCCGACCTCGGAGCGGGCGATGCTCGGAACCGGGGTACGCAGCCCCGAGTTCTGGGGCGTCACCGAGCCGATGGAGGAATGGAAGGCGTTCGTCGACTCGGCTCTCTACGCCGGGGTGCGGGGACCGGATTCGGTGCGCCACCTGGCTGCGTTGGGTGTCGCCGAGGAAATCGACGTGTTCGGCGACCCGGCTCTGGCGCTGCCCGCCCCCGACGGGGTGGAGCGGGTGCCGGGGCGGGTGGTGGTGTGTCCCCTCTTCGCCGCCGGGAGCTTGTGGGGGGAAGACGACAGCACCGCCTTCACCGCGCTGGCGGCACTGATCCGGCGGCTGCGCCGCGAGGGACGCGAGGTGGTGGCGATGTCGGCGTTCCCCGAAGACGACCGCTGGCTCCTCACTCTGATGCGGGACGCCGGCGCCCCCGATCTCCCCTACCTCGCCGGGTACGCCGACCTCGACGACACGCTGCGGTGTCTCGCCTCCGCCGACCTCGTGGTCGGAGAGCGTCTCCATGCCTCGGTCCTGGCGGCGGCGTGCGGGGTGCCGTTCGTCGCCGTCGAGTACCGCCCCAAGGTGCGGGACTTCGCCCGCTCGGTGGGAATGGAGCAGGCGGTGGTGCGCAGCGACGAGATGCACCGCCTCGACGAGGTGGTCACCTGGGCGCTGGGGGAACGCGACACCGTGGCCTCGGCTCTCGGCGCCGCGGTCGAGGCGATCCGGAACCACCAGCGGGAGGTCGTCACCGAGCTGCACCGCCTCCTCACCGACGAGTAGCGGCGCATCGGATCGCAGGGGACGATCGCCGCTAGCCTCGCAGGGCACGTATCCGTGGGGTCGTTGTGAAGATTTGCATGTTCGTCAAGAACTCCTTCGAGTACGACGCCCGCGTCAAGAAGGAGGCCAAGTCGCTGCTCGGCGCCGGGCATGACGTCACCGTGGTGGCGATCCACGTCCCCAAGAAGACCGCCGAGGAGGAAGTCACCGCCGACGGGATCCACGTCGTGCGGGTGAGCCGTCTCAGCTTCGGCCTCGGCACCCTCAACCGGATCGCGGTTCGCTACGCCGGGACTATCGAGGCGCGCCACGCCCGCCTCAGCGGCGAGGAGCCGGACACCGAGCGGGCCCGTGATCTCGGAGATTGGATGCCGGTGTCGACCGCCACCCCCAGCGACGAGGTCGCCATGGTGATCGGCGAGGCGTCCCACCCCGAACCGGTGTCGACCGCGACCCGCCTGTGGGACCGGGTCACGACCCCGCTGTTGCGTTTCGCGGCCCGCGTCGCCCGTTTCGGCTTCAAGGTGGTGCGGTTCCTGCTCGGCAAGCAGAGCCGTGCCCTCAAGGCGTGGGCCATCAACCGTCGCATGATCGCCGCCGGGGTCGCCGTCGGAGCCGACGTCTACCACTCCCACGACCTCAACACCCTCTACGTGGGCGCGATGTGCAAGAAGCGCACCGGGGCCAGGCTCGTCTACGACTCCCACGAGTTGCAGACGGAGCGGAGCCGTATGGGGTTCTGGTGGCACCACTGGGCGGCATGGAACGAGCGGCGCTGGATGCCGCACGCCGACGCCATGATCGTGGCCTCGCCCCCCTGGATCGAGTTCAACCGCCGCAAGTATGGGGCGGTCCCCGACCCGGCGATCACGGTGATCAACACACCGGAGCTGGTCTCGATCGACCACCCGCAGGACATGCGGGGAGAGCTCGGGCTCCCTCCCGGCACCCCGATCATGCTCTACCAGGGGTCGGTGCAGGAGAACCGGGGGATCGAGCCGGCGATCGACGCCGTCACCCTCCTCGACGGAGTGGTGCTCGTCATCGTCGGCTACGGCTACTTCCGCCGCCCCCTCGAGGTCCAGGTGCGGGAGCGGGGCCTGGCGGATCGGGTGAAGTTCTTCGGCACCATCCCCAACGACGAGCTGCTGGGTTGGACCGCCGCCGCCGACGTCGGCCTCTGCAACATCGTGAACGCCTCGCTCAGCTACTACACGACCCTGCCCAACAAGCTCTTCGAGTACATCATGGCGGGGGTGCCGGTGATCGGCTCGGATTCACCCGAGATCGGGCGGGTCATCCGGGAGGAGGGGGTGGGCGAGGTGTGCGATCCGGTGGATCCGGAGGCGCTGGCGGAGGCGGCCCGGCGCATCCTGGCCGACCCGGAGCCGTACCGGGCGGCGACGCGGCACGCCCGAGAGCGGTACCACTGGGGCATCGAGCAGCAGAAGCTGCTCGACCTCTACGCCTCCTTCGAGTGACACCGCCGGCGGAGAGGGGGCCGATACACTTCCTGCCACGACCACGGTAGGTGTTGATGCGCCCGGTTCCATCTCGCAACCCCGATCGGCCGCGATCGGGACACGGTCCCGTCCGGTGGGCCGCGGCGGTGGCGCTGCTCGTGGCCGGGACGGTCGCCCTCACCCCGGCGGGCGGGCTGGCCCTCGATCCCGGCGGCACCTTCCAGGACGACAACGGGTCGGTCCACGAGGCCACCATCGAGGCGATCGCAGCGGCGGGCATCACGTACGGCTGCAACCCACCGGTCGACGACCGGTTCTGCCCGACCCGGCCGGTGACCCGTGCCGAGATGGCGTCGTTCCTGGTGCGCGCCTTGGACCTGCCGGCGGCGGGGAGCGCCGGCTTCACCGACACCACCGATTCCCTCCACGCCGCCAGCATCGACGCCATTGCCGCCGCCGGCATCACCTACGGATGCAACCCACCCGACAACGACCGCTACTGCCCCGACCAGGCCGTCACCCGCGAACAGATGGCGTCGTTCCTGGTGCGGGTCCTCCACCTTCCGGCCTCGGGCGACGCCGGTTTCGTCGACACCACCGGCTCGGTCCACGCCGCCGACATCGACGCCATCGCCGCCGCCGGCATCACCTACGGATGCAACCCACCCGACAACGACCGCTACTGCCCCCGCGACGCCGTCACCCGCGAACAGATGGCGTCGTTCCTCTCCCGCGGCCTGCACCTCGACCCGATCGTTCCCCCTCCCCCGCTGCCCGCCGTCAGCCCTTCGACGTACGTCCACATCGGCACCGACAACTGGCTCTACCTCAGGGACACGATCGACGAGGCCTGTTTCCCGACGTCGGTCTACGACCGGGTCGCCGAGGAGCTCGCCAAGGTGGAGGCCGTCGTCACCGCCTCGGGA
>JASFUV010000184.1:0-3939 GCA_050050155.1 Acidimicrobiia bacterium
GTCGTCGTCTCCTTCGAGCAGTTCCTGCGACCGGCGTTGCTGGCGATGATGGGAGCCGACCGCCTCTTCCGGCCCCGGGTGACCGGGATCCTCGACGGCGACGTGACGACCGATCTTGCCAAGACCGTGTTCCTGCGGGTGACGGTCACCGCCGCCGCCGACGGGCGTCTCCACGCCCGTCTCAGCGGCGGCCAAGCCTCCAACGTCCAATCCGCCATGGCCGCCGCCGACGCCTTCGCGGTGGTCCCGGTCGGGGTCGCCGACCTGACGGCCGGCGAGCCGGTCGCGCTGGAGCTGTTCGGCAGCCCGGAGACGCGTACGAGGGAGGAGGCGCTCGGTGGATGAGGATCTGACCCATCTCGACGAACAGGGTCGCGCCCGCATGGTCGACGTGGGCGCCAAGCAGCCCACCGCCCGCGTGGCGGTCGCCGAGGCACACATCTCGCTGTCCCCGGAGGTGCGGGACCGGCTCTTCGCCGGGGACCTCCCGAAAGGGGATGCGGTGGCGGTAGCCCGGATCGCGGCCATCATGGGGGCGAAGCAGACGTCGTCGCTGGTGCCGCTGTGCCATCCGATCCCGCTCGACGCGGTCGAGGTGGCGGTGGAACCGACCGAGACCGGCGCCCGTGTCGAGGTGATGGCGCGCACCCAGGCCCGGACCGGCGTCGAGATGGAGGCCATGACGGCGGCGGCGTTGGGAGTCATCACGATCTACGACATGGTGAAGGGCCTGGATCGGGGCGCCGAGGTTGGGCCGGTGCGACTGTTGGAGAAGAGCGGCGGACGTTCAGGAAGGTGGCGGAGATGAAGGCTGCGGTGATCACGGTCAGCGACCGGGTGACACGCGGGGAGGCGGAGGACGAGTCGGGACCGGCGGCCGCTGCTGCGCTCGAGGAGATCGGATTCCAGGTGAGCGAGCAGCGGGTCGTTCCCGACGGTGTCGAATCGGTGCGCGACGCGCTGCGGATGTTGATCGACGAGGTGTCGCTCATCGTCACCACCGGCGGCACCGGGTTCTCTCCCCGCGACCTCACCCCGGAGGCGACCACGCTGGTCGTGCAGCGCCGGGCCCCCGGCATCGCGGAGGCGATGCGCTCCGCCGCCTGCGCCGAGAATCCGTACGCCATGTTGTCGCGGGGGGTGGCGGGCATCGCCTCCCGGACGCTCATCATCAACCTGCCGGGATCGGTGCAGGCGGTGAAAGAGTCGCTCGCCGTGATCGGGCCTGCCCTGAAACACGGAGTCGAGTTGGTGATCGCGTCGCAATCGGACCACAATGCAGAACACTCGTGAGGGACGGCGAGGCGGTCCTTGGACTGGGGTGCCCCGGCACCTACGCTCGGTGGCGAACTGACTGAGGGAACGGATGGAAATCCTCGCTTTTGTGCTGATCGGCGGGATTTGGGCGGCATTCCTCCTGCCGTCGTTCGTCGAGAACCGTCAACGGGCTCCGATCAACTCGACCCGGAGTTTCGCCCGTAACACTGCGCTGCTCGCTTCCGTCGCCGGCAACAACGTCCGCGACGTGATGCTGCGCCGCCAGGTGCAGGAGCGGCGCCGCAAGGTGCTCTACGCCCTCTCCACCGGCGCCGTCGTCACGTTGGGCATGGCGATCTGGCGCGACAGCGTCACGTGGCTGGGCGCGACGGTCGTATTCGACCTCGCCCTCGGCGGATACGTCGCGCTGCTCCTCGGCGCCAGCCAGCGACGGAGCAGGACGGGGCGGGTGCTCTCGCTGGGGGCCCATCGTGACCGCCACGAGACGATTCCGGAGCCGGAGCCGACGGTTCGTGTCGTTGCCGGCTAGGCGGTCGGTGCGTCCGCCGACCGGCCCGTTCCCCCGATGAGCGCCGCCGGCGTGTCCCGTACGCCTCCCGACCTCGATGCGCTCGAGACCGCGGTACGGGCCGAACTCGACGGCAAGTACGAGGCCCGCGAGCTGGCACTGAAGAACTGCCGCAAGATCATCCGTCTCTCCGCCAACGCCATCCGGGCGCTGCATCGCAACGATCCACCGACCGCCGAAGGGCTCCTCGCCGAGGCCCGCACCCTCATCGCCGAAGCCGAGGAACCGTTGCAGGAGCACCTCGACATCTACTACGCCGGGTTCTTCTACGACGCGGTGAAGGAGTACGCCGAGGCGGAGCTGACCGCGGCACTGCTCGCCGGCTACCCGCTGCCGCTCCCCGACGAACTCGGGCTGCACGCGGTGCCGTACCTGAAAGGCCTCGGCGAGGCGGTGGGGGAGCAGCGCCGTCGCCTCCTCGACCAGCTCCGCACCGGGCACCTCCAGGATGCGGAAGCCACCTTCGCCGCCATGGAGACGATCCACGACCTACTGACCTCGCTCGACTACCCCGACGGGATGACCGCCGGGTTGCGACGCACCACCGATGTCGCCCGGGCCCTCATCGAGCGGAGCCGGGCCGATCTCACCACCACCATCGTCCAGGAGCGCCTCCGCGCCCGGCTCGAACAGCAGGAGTGACCCGCTACACTTCCTCGTCCCCGGGGGTGTAGCTCAGTTCGGCAGAGCACTTCGTTCGCAACGAAGGGGTCACGGGTTCAAATCCCGTCACCTCCACTCCACGAGAACCCTTGTCCCGCAAGGGTTCTCGCCGCGTCTCAGGCCTCCTCCGCCGTTGCCGGGCCGGTTGCCGCCGGGAGGGACACCACCGCGTCGAGGCCGCCGCTCGGTGAGGGTTGGAGGCGGGCGTCGCCGCCGCCGGAGCGGGCGAGCTGGCGCACGATACTGAGCCCGAGCCCGCTGCCCCGCTCCCCCTTGTCCGAGGCGAAACGGTCGAAGGCCGCCGCCCGCTGCTCGTCGGTCATCCCCGGTCCCTCGTCGGAGACGTGGAGCTCCCACAGGTCCCCGGCGGACACCAGGGCGATCGTGATCGCACTGCCCTCCCCGGTGGCGTCGAGGGCGTTGGAGATGAGGTTGTCGAGGATCTGCTCGGTGGCGCCCGGCGCCATGCGCGCCGGAGCGGTCGCCGGCAGCTCGGTGACGATGGTGACGCCGCCGTCGGACGCCAGCGGCTCCCACACCCCCGCCCGATCCGCCGCGATCGTTGCGAGATCGACCACCTGGCGCGGAGCATGCTCGGCCTCGGCCCGCGCCAGCGCCAGCAACCCGTCGACGAGGCGGGTGAGGCGCCCCGTCTCCGACAGCGCCGCCTCCACCGCCGGAAGGTCCTCCGGGTCCACCGCGTAGCGGAGGTTCTCCAGGCGGAGACGGAGCGCGGTGAGCGGGGTGCGGAGCTGATGGGAGGCATCGGCGACGAACCCGCGTTGCGAATCGATCAGCGCCTCGAGCCACTCGGCGGTCTCGTTGAAGGTGCGGCCCAGCTCCCGGATCTCCGGCGGTCCGGCAACCGTGACCCGGGCCGCGAGGTTCCCGGCGCTCAGGTGAGCCGCGGTCGCCTCCAGTGCTCGCACCGGCCGGGTGACACTCCGTGCCAGGGTGAACCCGACGATCGTCACTGCGGCAAGCACCACGAGGGACAGCACCCCGAGACGGAGCCAATTGTCGCGCACCGAATCCTCCAGCGTGGTGGCGGGATACGTGATGCGCACCGCCCCCACGATGCTGCCGCCGGAGCCGGCCGGCACCGCCACGAAGATCAGATCCTCTCCCAGCGTCTCCGACGAACGAATTCCCCGATCGACCCGGCCCGCCAGCGCCTCGACGAACTCGGGGCGGGTCGAGAAGTCCCGCGGCGGTCCGTCGAGGCCGGCGGAATCGGCGACGCTGATGCCGCGGGCGTCGACGACCACGATCCGGCCCCCAGGATCCGCGCCGTACTTCGTCAACAGCAGATCGAGCCCGAGCGGCTGCCCCTCCTCCAGTCCCTCCTCGGACATGCTGGCCACCACGGTGGCGTCCCGCTCGATCGCCGAGATGAGGCGATCCTGCTCCCGCGCGGCGAAGGTGCGGCC
>JASFUV010000185.1:0-3939 GCA_050050155.1 Acidimicrobiia bacterium
TCCCTCTTCTCCCTCCTGTTCCGGGGACTCGACGGCAGCGTCGACTTCACAGGCGGCACCATCGTCGAAGCGCCCAATCACAGCGGCGCCGACGTGGCAGGAGTCCGCTCGGCGCTCACCTCCATCGGCCAAGAGGGTGCCAGGGTGCAGATCCGGATCGATCCGCTCACGGACGAGGAATCGATCATCGTCCAGACTCCGGCCCTCAACGCCAACCAGCAGGACGAGCTCAACGCCACCGTCGCCGACGTCGCCGGCGTCTCCCACGACGAGACCAACGTGGAAGCGGTCGGGCCGAGCTTCGGGGCCGAGATCACCAGACGCATGGTGCGTGCCCTCATCATCTTCCTGCTCGTGGTCGCCGCCTTCATCACGTGGCGGTTCGAATGGAAGATGGCGGCCGCCGCCCTGGTCGCCCTCTTCCACGACCTGATCGTGACGGCCGGCGTCTACTCCCTCGTCGGGTTCGAGGTCACGCCCGCCACCGTGATCGCCGTGCTCACCATCCTGGGATACAGCCTCTACGACACCGTCGTCGTGTTCGACAAGATCACGGAGAACGTCCGGGACCTCGGCAACCGTCACACGTTCAGCGAGATCGGCAACCTCTCGATGAACCAGGTGCTGATGCGGTCGATCAACACCTCGGCGACGTCGCTGCTGCCCGTCGGGTCGCTCCTGTTCATCGGCTCGTACCTGCTGGGAGCCGCCACGCTGCGCCAGTTCGCCCTCGCCCTCTTCATCGGGATCGCCGCCGGCACATACAGCTCGATCTTCGTTGCCAGCCCGCTGCTCGCGGAGTGGAAGGAGCGGGAGCCGAATTGGCAGCGGATGCAACGCCGTTCCTCCCGCGGGAAAGGCGCCCCCGTGGCAGCCGCCAGGCGCGTCAAGGCGGAACCGGCGCCGGACGTGGCCACCGAACGCCGTGACACGGGAGCGGCCCCCCGGCCTCCCAAGCAGCGAAGGAAGCGCCGGTAGACTGCTCCGGTGAGCAGATCCGACGATCGCGAACGCAGCCCGTCTTCGCTGCCGCGCGGCCGGCGGACCAGGAGCGGCGCCTCCCCGGGGGTGACTCGTGGTGCTCCCTGAGGCTCGCCCTGCGGAGGCCATCGAGGAAGAGCTGGCGACGGTGCTCGAGACCTTCCAGGCGCGTCATCCCGGCGGTGATACCGACCTGATCGTGCGCGCCTACCAGGTGGCAGAGGCCGCCCACCGCGGGCAGACCCGGCTCAGCGGTGAGCCCTACATCTCCCATCCGCTGATCGTCACCGAGATCCTCGCCGGGTACGGCATGGACGCCGCCACCCTGGCGGCGGCGCTGCTGCACGACACGGTGGAAGACACCGAGCTCACCCTCGAGGACGTCGCCGGCGGGTTCGGCGACGAGGTGGCGGCCCTCATCGACGGCGTCACCAAGCTGGACCGGATCCGCTTCTCGAGCCGGGAAGAGGCGCAGGCCGCGACCATCCGCAAGATGGTGATCGCCATGGCGAAGGACATCCGCGTGCTGCTGATCAAACTCGCCGATCGGCTTCACAACATCCGCACCTTGGCCCCCCTCCCCGACGAGAAACGACGCCGGATCGCCACCGAGACACTGGAGGTGTACGCCCCGCTGGCCCATCGCCTCGGCGTCCAGGAGGTCAAGCACGAGCTGGAGGAACGCTGCTTTGCCGAGCTGCACCCCGGGCCCAAAGGGGAACTCGAGGAGAAGGTGCGCCGCCGCACACCCGAGCGGGAGGACTACCTGGAGAAGGTGATGGCGGAGGTGAGGGGATCGCTCGCCGGCGTCGGCATCGAGGCCAGGGTCACCGGACGCCCGAAGCACCTCTACTCGATCTACCGCAAGATGATGAACAGCGGGCTCGACTTCGAGGAGATCTTCGACCTGATCGGGATCCGGATCATCGTCCCGTCCTTACGCGACTGCTACGGGGCGCTCGGGCTGGTCCACACCCTGTGGCGTCCCATCCAGGGGCGCTTCAAGGACTACATCGCCATGCCCAAGTTCAACCTGTACCAGAGCCTCCACACCACCGTGGTCGGTCCCGACGGCAAGGCACTCGAGGTGCAGATCCGCACCGAAGAGATGCACGAGCGGGCCGAGCACGGCATCGCCGCCCACTGGCGATACAAGGAGGGAGCCGGGACCGCCGACGACGAGCTGGTCGACGACCTCCGCTTCCTGCAGGAGGAATCGACCGACCCGAGCGACTTCCTGCGCAACCTGAAACTCGACCTGTACCAGGACGAGGTCTTCGCCCTCACCCCGAAGGGTGACGTGGTCACCCTCCCCACCGGCGCCACCCCTGTCGACTTCGCCTACCGCATCCACACCGACGTCGGCCACCGCTGCGTCGGCGCCAAGGTCAACGGCCGGCTCGTACCGCTGTCCTCCCGGCTCGAGTCGGGGGACATCGTGTCCATCATCACCTCCAACTCACCCGACGCCCGGCCGAGCAGGGACTGGCTGGAATTCGTCAAGTCGACCCGGGCCGCGGCCAAGATCCGCCAGTGGTACACCCGGGCGCGAAGGGAGACCGCCCTTGGCGACGGCCGCGACCTGATCGCCAAGGCCATCCGGCGCGAGGCGCTCGGGGTGTCGGCGCCCGGCCGGGACAAGGTCCTGGCCGACATCGCGGGCGAACTCGGCTACGACGGCCTCGATGCCATGTACGTCGCGGTCGGCGACGGGCAGCTGAGCCCGCAGACGGTCACCCAGCGCCTGGTCCGAGTCGTCCGACCGGAGGTGGAGGAGGAGAACCTGCTGGCGCCGCCCCCGATCACCCGGCAGCGGCGGCCCACCCGGGGCATCATCGTCGAAGGGATGGAGGATCTGCTGGTCCGCGTGGCGCGGTGCTGTGCCCCGGTCCCGGGTGACGACATCATCGGCTTCGTCACCGTGGGCCGCGGCGTGTCGGTGCACCGGGCCGACTGCGCCAACATCGGGGCGCTGGAGGAACGGTCGGAGCGCATGATCGACGTGTCGTGGGCCCCGCTCCAAAGCGGCTCGTTCTTCGTGTGGATCCAGGTCGAGGCGCTCGACCGGCCTAGGCTGCTGCGGGACGTGACCACGGTCCTCTCGGAGCTGGGCGCCAACATCCACGCCTCCTCCTCGGGCACCGGCCGCGACCGGGTCGCGGTGCTGCGCTACGAGGTCGAGTTCTCCGATCCGCGGGTCCTCGACAGGGCCATCGACGAGCTACGCAACGTCGACGACGTCTTCGACGCCTACCGCCTGGTCCCACACGGCGACGAGGACTAGCCCGAAATGGCCCGTCGCGGGCTATTTCTCCGGCAGGCACTCCCTCAAGGAAGGCAGGCGGCGTTCCGATGATTCGCGGATGGGAATGCTGCGCCGCATGCGTTCCTCCTCGGTGCTGTCCGGGGAGGATGGCTTCACCGTGATCGAATCGATCGTGGCGGCCGGGATCATGCTGATCGCCATCGTCATCAGCATCGTGCCCGTCACCTTCGCCCTGCGGACCATCGTCCGGGCCCAGCACACCACCGTCGCCGAGAACCTGGCGCAGGCCCGCATCGAGGAGGTCCGCAGCCTCCAGTACACCGATATCGGGCACCCGGACTCCGCGCCGACCGGGATCCTGGAACGCACCGTCGACCGTGACGTCGAGGGGCGCACCTACACGGTGCAGACCAGCGTCGAATACGTGGGATCGGCGACCGGCCTCGACGTCATTCCACAGGGCGGCGACGGGGTGGAGGGCAGCTACGACGTCGGCGTCAACTACAAGTACGTGCAGGTGCGGGTGTCGTCGCCCGACGACGGGGTGCAACCAGTCCAGATGGACACCATCATCGCTCCGCCGTCGATGGGGGCCCTCGACAACGTGGCGATCGTGACCGTCAATGTCGACCGCTACGAACCGTACGACCCGTACGACCCCTTCGTGTATCCCACGCCGCGGATCCAGCTGA
>JASFUV010000186.1:0-3934 GCA_050050155.1 Acidimicrobiia bacterium
TCCCGTCGTACCTCGTGGTCCGGTGGTTTGGGTGGCTCGACACCTACCAGGGCCTCATCGTGCCCCGGCTCGTCAGCGCCTTCGGGATCTTCCTGATGCGTCAGTACTACCTGGCGCTCTCCCCCGAGTACGAGGAGGCGGCGCTGATCGACGGGGCGTCCCGCTTCAGAATCTGGTGGTCGATCGCGCTCCCGATGTCCACCCCGGCGCTGGCGACACTCGGCATCTTCGCCTTCCTATTCGCCTGGAACGACTTCCTGTGGCCACTCATCATCACCACAGACCCGGACCTGCGGACCGTCCAACTCGGTCTCGCCATGTTCACGGGAAGGTACGGCACCCAATGGACCCTGCTGGCGGCGGGAAGCCTCATCGCGACGCTGCCGGCGATCATCGTGTTCTTGTCCGGACAACGATGGCTGATACGCGGCATCTCGATGGGGGACCTCAAATGACGAGACCGACGTGGGTTCCGAACACCGTCTTCTATCAGGTGTTCCCTGATCGCTTCAGAAACGGCGATCCGCGACTCGATCCTCCCGATGTCGTGCCGTGGGGCAGCCCGCCCACCCACCACGAGTTCCAGGGAGGCGACCTGCTCGGCGTGATCAAGGGGCTGCGCCATCTCGAATGGCTCGGGGTCTCCGGCATCTACCTGAATCCTGTCTTCGCCGCCCAAACCAACCACCGCTACGACACCCGCGACTACTTCGCCGTCGATCCTCATCTCGGCGACATCGGGATCCTGCGCGAGCTGGTGGAAGAAGCCCACAGTCTCGGTATCCGCGTCATCCTCGATGGTGTCTTCAACCACTGTGGCGCCGACCATCCCGCCTTCCGCGACTGGCGCCGGCTCGGCGACAAGGGAACTCATGCCGGATGGTTCTTCGGCTGGGGCGGGCCGCAACCCGCCGGCGAGCCGGACTACCAGACGTGTGGTGGCGCCGCCTACCTCCCCAAGCTGAACCTGGACAACCCGGAGGTACGCGACCACGTCCTGCGGGCTGCCACCTACTGGATCGACGAGGCCCACATCGACGGGTGGCGGCTCGATGTCCCCTGGAAGGTTCCACTCGACTTCTGGGAGCAGTTCGGTCAGACGGTGCGATCGGTGGCGCCCGACGCCTATCTCGTCGGTGAGATCTGGCGCGACGCGGCCCTGTGGCTCGACGTTTTCGACGGCACGATGAACTATCAGCAGCGGGCCGCCATCATCGACTACACCATCACCGACGCCATGGATGGCGAGGACTTTCACCTCGAGATAGCCGAGCTCCTGCGCCGCCACGGCGAGGCGGCGCCGTGGATGCTGAATCTCGTCGGCTGTCACGACACCTCACGGATCCTCACCGTCGCAGGCTCCGACGTCGAGCGGGTGAAGGTCGCACTGACCGCCATGTTCACCCTGCCGGGAGCACCCATGCTCTACTACGGCGATGAGATCGGCCTGGAAGGCGGCGACGATCCGGGGTGCCGGGGAGCCATGCCGTGGGACACCGCGGCGTGGAATCACGATCTCCTCGCGACCGTGCGATCGCTCGTCGCGATTCGTCGGCAGCACCCGGCCTTGAGTTCCTCCACCTTCGAGCCCCTCGTCGAGCGCAACGGGCTGTGTGCCTATGCGCGGCGTCATGAATCGGATCGGGCCATCGTCGTCCTCAATCCACGGGGCCCGCAGCGAGATCTGCCCATTACCGTTGACACCGGAATGTGGATCGACGTGCTCTCCGGCACTACCTACGAGGCGAAGGATCGGACGCTGTTGCTCGACACCGTGCCCGGCCGGTCGGCCCTGCTCCTGATCTCGCAGGAGAAGGCGCCGTGAGTCGCCCCACCATCGCCGACGTTGCCCGCGCCGCCGGAGTTTCGACCACCTCGGTGTCGTTCGCGTTCAACAATCCGACGCGGATCTCAGAGGCAACTCGCGACCGGATCCTGACGATCGCGGCCGATCTCGGCTACATACCCGACCCGGTCGCCCGCTCAATGAGCACCGGCCGCACCGGCACCATCGGGCTCCTCGTCCCACAACCCCTCACCGAGATGGCCCGCAATCCCCATTTCTCGGAGTTCCTCGCCGGCGTGGCCCGCGCCACCGAAGCCCGCGACGTACCGATCCTGCTCGTGTCACCCCAGCAGGGATCGATGGAACACGCCGTATACGGCGCCGCGGTCGACGGCTTCCTCACTCTGGGACTCGAGACCTTCCGCCCCACCCTCAAGCTCCTCGATCAGCGCCGCCTCCCCTACGTCATGGTCGACAGCGAGCCCGTGCCGGGCATCGCTTGCGTCAACGTCGACGACACCGCCGGCGCCTCTCAAGCGATGGCACGGATCTTGTCGGCCGGTCATCGACACATCGGGATCTTGGGCATCCGGTCACCGCAGCGCGGCACCTGGCGCAACTACGTCGGAACGCTCGCCCGGCGGACAGACGGCTACCAGAAAGCTCTCTCCGAGCACGGACTGAGCCTCGACGACACGATCCTCAAGGAGTGCACCGTCTCCGAGACGGCGGGGCGGCGCGGGCTCCGACGCCTGATGGAGCAGGCCGATCAGCCAACCGCGGTCGTCGCCATGTCCGACATCATCGCGCTCGGGGCCCTCGAGGAGGCGGCCCGACTCGGTCTCCGCGTGCCGGGACAACTCTCGATCATCGGATTCGACGACATCCCCGAGGCCAGATGGGCCCTCCCACCGCTGACCACCGTCGGACAGCCGGCCCGCAACAAGGGCCACCTCGCCGCGGAGCTCCTGATCGACCTGATCGCCGGGACCCGGCCTCCGGAGCACATCGTCCTCGAAACCCACCTGATCGAACGGGACACCGTCGCCGCTCCACCATCACGGTAACGAAACGTGCAACCTCCCTCGGAAGCCGTGCCTTGGATCCCAGAGAGCGTGGTTCTCAGCCGCCTCGCTCACGGTCCCGCCGGGCTCGCTGCTCGTGCCGTTCCCGATCGGATCGCTCCCGCGCCGCCTGCCGCTCGGCGTCGGCCTGCTGGCGGGCGGCGCGGCGCTCTTCCCGTTCCCGTTCGTGGGCAGCCTTGCGCTCGGCCTCGTAGCGATCGTGCTCGGCGAGACGCTCGGCCTCGTAGCGATCGTGCTCGGCGAGACGGCGCTGCTCCGCCGCGTCCTCTTCCTCTTGCTCAAAGTCCACGATCCGCCCGCCTCGCCTCGGCCGCCATGTTGCGTCCCACAGGCTAGTGACGGCGTCCTTGCCACGGCCGCCGCGAGACCGGGAAATTCCTCCGCCCCGTGCCGCTCCGGCGCGCCTACCCTGGAAGGGCGGCTCGGGGTGAACGGGCCCGGAGAACGAAACCCGGCCGCGAGTCGCGTCGCGATGCCACACGGGGCCGAGCCGGTCGAGGTCCCGGTTCCCGGTGGGTGTCGCCAGGTCGTCACCACAAAGGACGACCGGGGATGGACGCATGTTCGAGAACGACCTTCACGACATGAGCCACCGGGAGCTCGTCGCCATGCTCATCGCGCTCCGGCGCCACGTCGAAGACGCGACGTGGCGGGTCGAGGACGCCGAGCTGATCGTCGAGATCCGCGAGGAACTCGGTCGCCGGGGGTTCACGTCCCAGGAGCTGATCGAGCTCCTCGACGACCCGGCGGAGCTTCCCTTGTCGAAGGCTGCCGACTGAGCGGAGCGGCGCCGTGCCGTTCCGGGTGCCGTGGTTTGGCGCGCTCCGCGGCACGTATCCTGCCGTCGTGAACGACTGCACGGACGGGAGGCGCCGGTGAAGGCGATCGTCTTCGAGCGGTATGGGCCGCCGGCGGTGCTGCGGGTCGCCGACGTCGCGCCGCCCGAAGTACGGGACGACGATGTCCTGGTGCGGGTGCGGGCCGCCTCGCTCAACCAATTCGACTGGCATTTCATGACCGGCACCCCGTTCATGATCCGCATCCAGTTCGGAGTGAGGAAGCC
>JASFUV010000187.1:0-3917 GCA_050050155.1 Acidimicrobiia bacterium
GGCCGTCTCCGAGATCCGCATCGAGGGGGCCCGCGTCTCCGACGTGGGCGGCATCCTGCGGCACGCCGGCGTCGAAGAGGGTGTCGCCATGATCTCCGTGCGGGCGGGCACGGTGGAGGACGCCTTGCTCGAGGACCCCTGGATCGCCCGCGCCGAGGTTCGGGTGACCTGGCCCCGCGAGATCGACGTCGTCGTCCTCGAACACGAACCGCTGGCGTGGCTCTCCGGCAGTCCGGGGACCATCGTCGCCCAGGGAGGGGCGGTCCTCAGCACCGCCGACGCCGCAGGGGACCTGCCGGTCATCACCGCCGACGCCGGGACCCTCACCGCGGGCGACCAGATCGAGGACGCCGCGACCGCCGCTGCGCTCGAGTTCATCGCCCGCCTTCCCGAGGAGCTGCGCCATGGTGTCACGATGCAGGTGCGTACCTCGTCCCTCACCGCCACCGTGGCCGGGCACGCCGTCGAACTGGGATCTCCCGTCGACATGGGGGAGAAGGCGCTCGCGCTCGCAGCGGTGCTCGGCGACGGGATTCCCGACGGGGCCACCGTCAACCTCGTCTCCCCGACGCGACCCGCGGTCGCCAACCCTCAACCATTGGTTGAGAGTCGACATGAAGGTGACACCGATGCGGAGACCCCGAGCTAAGGTTGTAGTTGAACCCAGGGGAGACGATCCATGGTGAGCGAAACAGCCAAGCCTCAGAACTACCTCGCCGTCATCAAGGTGGTCGGCGTCGGTGGCGGAGGCGTCAATGCCATCAACCGCATGATCGACGCCGGCATCCATGGGGTCGAGTTCATCGCCGTCAACACCGACGCCCAAGCCCTCCTCATGTCCGACGCCGATCTCAAACTCGACATCGGCCGCGACGCCACCCGAGGACTCGGCGCAGGCGCCGATCCCGAGGTTGGCAGGGAAGCCGCCGACGCCCACCGCGAGGAACTCGAAGACGCCCTCAAAGGCGCCGACATGGTGTTCATCACCGCAGGGGAAGGTGGGGGGACCGGCACCGGCGGCGCCCCCATCGTCGCCGACATCGCCCGCAGCCTCGGCGCCCTCACCGTCGGCGTCGTCACCCGCCCCTTCGGCTTCGAGGGGCGGCGTCGCTCCGTCCAGGCCGAGCAGGGCATCCAGGGCCTGAAGATGGCGGTCGACACCCTCATCATCATTCCCAACGAACGGTTGCTCGAGATCGCCGAACCGAAGATGCCGGTCCTCGAGGCGTTCCGTCTCGCCGACGAGGTGCTCACCAACGGGGTACGCGGCATCACCGACCTCATCACCACCCCGGGCCTCATCAACGTCGACTTCGCCGACGTCAAGGCCGTCATGACCGACGCCGGGTCGGCCGTGCTCGGGATCGGGACCTCCAGCGGCGAGCATCGGGCGGTCCAGGCGGCCGAGAAGGCGATCAGCAGCCCGCTCCTGGAGACGTCGATGGAAGGTGCCCGCGGCGTGCTCCTGTCCGTGGCCGGGCCGCGCGACATGACCCTGCACGAGATCAGCACCGCCGCCGGGCTCATCTCGGACCACAGCGACCCCGACGCCAACATCATCTTCGGTGCCACCGTCGACGACACCCTCGGCGACGAGCTGCGGGTGACGGTGATCGCAGCCGGGTTCGAACGCGACCGGCGATCGACCACCCGTCCCACCTCCGCGTTCGAGAGCATCGCCCGCGACGCCCTCGGCCGGGAAGGCATCTCCCGGCCGGACGAGAGCGGAGACGACCTGGACATCCCCGGCTTCGTCCACGGATGATCCGGCCCCCCGGGTTCCACGGGGCCGCTTTCGGAACCGCCCAGGACGGCAACGGCCGCGACGATGCCGCGGCTCGACGCACCATCTCCGCCGGCCTCGGCATCCCCTCCGCGTGGGCTTTCCTCTCCCAGGTCCACGGGGACCGGGTGGTGGCCGCCACCGCGCCCGGGTCGCTCGGCAAGGCGGACGCCGCCTTCACCACCGTGCCCGACCTGCCGCTCACGGTTGCCACCGCCGACTGCGTCCCTCTCATCCTCGAAGGGCCCGGGGTGGCCGCGGTGGTGCACGCCGGGTGGCGAGGCGCGGCAGCCGGGGTCCTGGAGCGGGCCCGTGACGCCGTCGCCGCCGCCGGCTGCTCCCTGACGCGAGCCGCCATCGGCCCCGCCATCGGTCCCTGCTGCTACGAGGTCGGCGACGACGTCGCCGACCTCTTCCCCGGGTTCAACGCCCGCACCACATGGGGCACCCGCAGCGTCGACCTCCCCGGGTACCTCGCCGCGCATCTCGCCGACCTCGAGCTGTGGCGTTCGGATGTGTGCACCTTCACCGCCGGTAGCCTGCACTCATGGCGACGGGATCAGACGCGGCACCGGCAGGTGGCGGTGGCGTGGTTGCCGAACGACTAGCGGCGGTACGCCAACGCCTGGCGCAGGCTGCAACCCGGGCCGGCCGGTCTCCCACCGAGGTCACCCTGGTCGCCGTGTCGAAGGGACACGGCGTTGCTGCGATCCGCGCCGCCTACGACGCCGGCCAGCGCGACTTCGGGGAGAACCGGGCCGCCGAGCTCGCTGCCAAGGCGCCGCTGCTCCCCGGCGATATCCGGTGGCACTTCATCGGAACGCTGCAACGGCGCAAGGTCCCCATCGCTCGGCCCCACACGACGCTGCTCCACTCCCTCGACCGTCCCTCCCTCGTCGCCGCCTGGAGCCGGGTCGACGGGTCGCCACCCCCCGCCCTCGTACAGGTCAACGCGGCGGGCGAGGAGCAGAAACACGGGGTGGCGCCCGGCGACGTCCCCGCCCTGCTCGCGGCGGCCGCCGCGGCCGGGATCACCTGCCGCGGCCTCATGCTCATCCCGCCCCTCCCCGAGCAGCCCGAACAGAGCAGGCCATGGTTCGCGGACCTGGCCGAGTTGCGGGCCCGGCTCCTCCCCGCCTGGCCATCCCTCGCCGAGTTGAGCATGGGGATGACCGACGACTTCGAGATCGCGGTCTCCGAGGGTGCCACCCTCATACGCGTGGGACGGGCTATCTTTGGGGCGAGGGTCGCCGGGTGAGCGAACCCGGAAGGCGAATCCAGGGGACATCGATGGCATCGCTCTGGCAGAAGACACTGTTCTATCTCGGTCTCGTCGACGACGAGCAGATCGAGGCTGCCGAGGAGACGCCCCAGGACCTCCAAACGCAGGTTCGGACCGTGGAACCGCCGCGCCGCGCCCGCGGCAGGGCGGTGCAGCCTCCCGCCTCCCGCCCCGCCCCGACCCCGTCGGAGGAGGAGCCGCGATCACTGCGGCCGCCCTCCGTCGTCGCCGGCCGCCGGGTCGAGCCGCCCACCGCCACCCGGCGCAAGGTCTCCGACAACATGGATCACGCCGAGGCCGGCGTTCTGATCCGGCCGGGCGGCTCGCCGCATCCCGCCGGCGACGACGAGACACCCATCATCCCGGCCCGGACCCTGTCCGATGCCCAAACGCTGGCGGACCACATCCGGGATGGACAGGCCGTCGTGCTCGACCTGCGGGACACCGAGAGTGCCATGGTGCGCCGCCTCGTCGACTTCTCCAGCGGCCTCACCTACGCCCTCGACGGGCGCATGGTGAAGATCGCCAAGGGCGTGATCTTGGTCACCCCGTCCGGGGTCGTGCTCTCCGTGTCCGAGCAGCGCCGTCTCGCCGATCTCGGTCTGTACACCGCCGCGATCGGGAGCTGAGGCCGGGCCGATGGGCAATCTCCTCTGCGCCGCCCTGACGGTCGCCATGTGGCTCATCCTCATCTGGGTGGTGTTGAGTTGGATCGCCGCCTACGGCCGGCTCCCGTGGGGCCATCCCGTTCGTCGCTTCTACGACGCGCTGAGCCGGGTCGTCGATCCACTCCTCGCTCCGGTCCGTCGCATCCTCGGCCCGGTCCGCATCGGGAACACCGCCCTCGACCTA
>JASFUV010000188.1:0-3905 GCA_050050155.1 Acidimicrobiia bacterium
CAGGTGGTGGCGGCGGGAGCCGCCCGTGATCCGGCCCCATTCGCCGGCAACGAGTTGGACATCGCAGTGCCGCCGGGGAACCCGGCCGGCGTCACCGGGCTCGGCGACTTCGCCGACGAGGATCTCCTCCTCGGCCTCTGCATCGCCGAGGCACCGTGCGGCGGTTTCGCCCGCCGGGCACTCGAGAAGGCGGGCGTCGTCCCGGCCACCGATACCGACGAGCCGAACGTGCGGGCGCTGCTCACCAAGGTCGAGGCAGGGGAACTCGACGCCGCCATCGTCTACCGCACCGACGTGCTCGCCTCCGCCGGATCGGTCGAGGAGATCGCGGTCCCTCCCGAGTTCAACGTGCACGCCACCTACCCGATCGCGGCCCTCGCCGACGCTCCCCACCCCACCGCGGCGGCGGACTTCGTAGCCTTCGTGCTGTCCTCGCCAGGTCAGGAGATCATGGAACGATTCGGGTTCGTGGCGCCGTGACCGGCCGGCGCCGCCTCAACGGTCTCCGGCGGGTCCCCGTCCCCTTGCTGGTGTTGGGTGCCATCGGCTTCGTCCTGTTCGCCTTGCCGCTCGCCGGCCTGCTCGCCCGGACCCCGTGGAGCCGGCTGTGGGACCTGATCACCAGCCCGATGGCGCGCGACGCCCTCCGGCTCTCGCTCCTCACCTCGGTGGCGGCCGCCGTGGTGGCGCTCCTCCTCGGAGTGCCGCTCGCCTGGCTGCTGGCCCGCAGCGAGTTCCCCGGCAAGGCCCTGGTCCGAGGACTGGTGACCCTCCCGATGGTGCTGCCGCCGGTGGTGGGAGGCGCCGCCCTGCTCTTCGCCTTCGGGCGCCGCGGGCTCCTCGGCGAATCGCTCTATGGCGCCACCGGACTCCTCCTCCCCTTCTCGATCTGGGGGGTGATCGCCGCCAACGCCTTCGTCGCCACCCCCTTCCTGGTGGTCACCGTCGAGGGGGCGTTGCGCAATCTCGATCCTCGCTACGAGGCGGCCGCCGCCAGCCTCGGCGCCACCCGCTGGCGGACGTTCCGGCGGGTCACCCTCCCGCTCATCGCGCCCTCCCTGGCGGCAGGCACGCTCCTGTCGTGGGCCCGCGCCCTCGGCGAATTCGGCGCCACCATCACCTTCGCCGGCAACCTCCCCGGGCGGACCCAGACCCTGCCGCTTGCGGTCTTCGTCGCCATGGAGAGCGACCGGGACGTCGCCATCGCCCTCAGCCTGCTCCTGGTGGCGATCTCCCTGGGCGTGCTGCTGGTGCTGCGCAACCGCTGGTGGGGGCTGCGATGAGCGAAGGTCTCGGCGCCCATCTGGTGGCGTCCCCGGGAAACGGGTTCCGGCTCGACATCGAATTGGCGATCCCCCCGGGCCGCACCGCGGCACTGCTGGGACCCAACGGGGCGGGGAAGTCGACGGCGGTGGCCGCCCTCGCCGGCATCCTCCCGCTCGAGGCCGGCCACATCAGCCTCGGCGGCGCGGTGCTCGACGACCCGGCCCGCGATCGTTTCGTACCCGTCGAGCGGCGCCGCCTCGGCATCGTGTTCCAGGACTACGCCCTGTTCCCCCATCTCAGCGCCCTCGACAACGTCGCGTTCGGGCTGCGCAGCCGCGGTGGAGACCGGGCCACGGCGCGGCGGGAGGCACGGCGCTGGCTGGAGCGACTCGAGCTGGGATCACTCGCCGATCGCCGGCCCGGTGACCTGTCGGGCGGGCAGGCGCAGCGGGTGGCGCTGGCCCGCGCCCTGGCGGTCGACCCCGACCTGCTCCTCCTCGACGAGCCCCTCGCCGCCCTCGACGTCACCACCAGGTCCCAGCTCCGCCGGGTCCTCGCCGCGCACCTCGCCGCCCACCGCGGCCCTCGCCTCCTCATCACCCACGACCCGACCGAGGCCTTCCTCCTCGCCGACACGATCCACGTCATCGAGGAGGGCCGCATCACCCAGGCCGGGACCGCCGACGACATCCGGCGCCACCCCGTCACCCGATACGCCGCCGACCTCGCCGGCATCAACCTGATGGCCGGCGTCGCCACCGATGGATCACTCGTTCTCGACAGCGGGCATCGGGTGGCGGTCGCCGACCGCAGCGTGCACGGCGCGACCCTGGCCACGATCCATCCCCGGGCCATCGCCCTCTACGACGCCGAACCCCACGGCAGCCCCCGCAACGCCTGGCCCACCGTCGTCACCGCCCTCGAGCAGGTGGGCGACCGGGTCCGGGTCCAGCTCGGAGCGCCGGTTCCCCTCACCGCCGAGATCACCCCGGGTGCCGCCGCCGGGCTCGGGCTCGCCCCCTCGGTCCGGGTTTGGATCGCCATCAAGGCCTCCGAAATCGACCTCCAACCCAACCCCGGCGCCGCTCCGGAGGGTGACCCCGAGTCCGATCTGCGGCGTTCCGATTGACCGGCTAGGGTGCACCCCCGATGCACGTGTCTCACGCACATCGGAACGAAGCAAACGCAGCCCCCGGGCTGCGTTTTCTGTTTTTCGGGGAGGTTGCATGGAATTGACCGCGGAACGACGAATTGTGCTCGGGCTGCAGCACACCGTCGCCATGTTCGGCGCCACCATCCTGGTGCCGCTGCTCACGGGGCTCGACCCGTCGGTGGCATTGATCTCGGCCGGGGTGGGGACACTCCTGTTCCACCTGGTGACGAAACGTATGGTCCCGGTGTTCCTGGGATCGTCGTTCGCCTTCATCGCACCGATCATCGCCGGCGCCGACAAGGGCTACTCGTGGGGCGCCATCGGAGGCGGCATCGCCGCCGCCGGCGCCCTCTACGTGATCATGTCGATCATCGTCACGTTCGTCGGGAGCGACTTCATCAGGAAGCTGTTCCCCCCGGTGGTGACCGGACCGGTGATCGCCGTCATCGGCCTCACCCTGGCGCCCGTGGCCATCGGGAACGCCGAGAAGCACTGGTGGATCGCCATCGTGACGCTGCTTGCCGTCGTGGTCGCCGCCATCTACTTCCGTGGTCTGTTCCAGATGCTCCCGATTCTCACCGGCTTCATCGTCGGGTACGCCTTCGCCGCCATCATCGGCGAGGTCAACCTCGACGCCTTCAGGGATGCCGACTGGATCGCCTGGCCCAACTTCACCGTCGGAAGCTGGAACTGGAGCGCCATCGCGCTCATCGCTCCGGTGGCGTTCGTGACGATGATCGAGCACGTCGGCGACATCCTCGCCAACGGGCGGGTCGTCGGGAAGGACTTCTTCAAGGAGCCCGGCCTGCACCGCACGCTGCTCGGGGACGGCCTCGCCACCATTGGAGCCGGCCTCGTCGGCGGTCCCGCCAACACGACCTACTCGGAGAACACAGGAGTGCTGGCGGTCACCAAGGTGTACGACCCGCGGGTGCTGCGCATCGGGGCCGTCTTCGCCATCTTCCTCGGGTTCGTCCCCAAGATCGGAGGGCTGCTGCACACGGTGCCGGTTGCGGTGCTCGGGGGCCTCTCGATCGTGCTGTTCGGCATGATCGCCTCGGTCGGGCTTCGCACCCTGTCCGACGCCAAGGTCGACTTCACCCACAGCCGCAACCTGATCGTCGTCGCCGTCATCCTGGTGTTCGGCCTCGGCTACAGCGGGTTGTCGTCGCCGTTGTCGATCGGTGACGTGGAGATCTCCGGCCTGGCCCTCGCCGCCGTCGTCGGCGTCGTCGCCAACCTGGTCCTGCCTCGCCAGCTGGAGCAAGAGGACGACGTCATCGTGCCCGCGGAGGTCTGACCCACCCGGACACCTGACTGCACGGAGGCGTCGCCCCGGCGGCGCCTCCGGCGCGTCCCGGTCCGCCGGTGGCCGGCACCGGCGGTGCGGAGTACGGTGGCCACATGACGTCGACGCCGGCGTGGCCCCAGGAACTCGATCGGGATCTCCTCGCCTGGCTGCTGGAGGACGCGAACCCAGCCGTAC
>JASFUV010000189.1:0-3884 GCA_050050155.1 Acidimicrobiia bacterium
GCCGATCCGCTCGGCGTCCTTGACCACGCTCATGTAGACGAGGGTCTCGGGCACGTCGATCGGAGCCGCCACCGACGCGTGCAGCACGAGGGCCTTGCGCACCTCGCGCTGGGCCTCGTTGATGCCTCGGTCGGTGCCTTTGACCTCCTTCTTCGTCTCTTTCGACGCACCGCCTCCGAACACCGCACTCATGGCGGCGTCATACACGGCCCGGCCGTCCCGCACCATCTGGGCGAGGCGATCCTCCACCTCCTGAAGGGTGGAACGGCCCGAGGAACGGAAGAACTCGAACACCATGACCAATCGCTCCTATCTGAGAATCAGGATGCCGAGCACGGGCATCACGACGAACATGCCCAACGTGTAGGTGAGGGCGAGCGGTTTGCGGCGCAGTGCCATCGCGGCCAGCTTCTCGGCCATGGTGACCGGGAGGTACCGCAGACGGGTCGACGGGTAGATGATGGCGATGGCGCCGACGTTGAAGAGGGTGTGGGTGACGGCGATGGTGAGGGCGTCGACCTCCCCGGTGGCGAGCGCCGCCAGCAGCGCGGTGATGGTGGTGCCCACGTTGGCGCCGAGCGTGATCGGGTAGGCGTTGCGCAACACCAGGATGCCGGAGGCGACGAGCGGGATCAGCATCGAGGTGGTGATGGAGGAGGACTGCACCGCCATCGTCACCACCGTACCGACCAGGATCCCCACCGCGCCGCTACGGCGCAGCGCCGCGTTGAGGGTGCGCTCGATCCGGTTCGCAACCAGCACCCGCATGTTCTTGGTGATGAGCGTGAGGGTGACGAAGACGAGGAGGAGCCCGGCGAGGAGGGCGAGCACGCCCATCGCGGTGGCGTGACCGGCGATCGCTTCGAGTGTCGACTCGACACGGCCCACCCCCCAGGTGACCGCTCCCTTGATCGGGCTGTCGAAGGTGCCCCCGGAGGCACCACCGGAGAGCAGCCGGGCGAGGTCGCGGGCGAGGGTCGACAGCAGGTGGGTGGTCAGTTCGATGGGCAGCAGGATGGCGACTGCGAGGAGGTTGAAGAAGTCGTGCATGGTGGCGGCGCTGAACGCCAGTTCGAACTCACGTGACTGGCGCAGATGGGCGAGGGACACGATGGTGTTGGTGACGGAGGTACCGATGTTGGCGCCCATCACCATCGGCACCGCATCGGATACGGAGAGCACCCCGGCGGCGACCAGACCGACGATGGTCGAGGTGGTCGCCGAGGAGGACTGCACCAGCACGGTGGCGAGGGTTCCGACGAGGAGCCCGACGATCGGGTTGTGAACGCCGTGGAACAGGCTGTCGGTGAACCCACTGCCGAGATGGCCGATGCCGCACTCGAGCAGACCGACCCCGACGAGGAAGAGATAGAGGAGGACGAGAACGAGGGTGATCTTGACCGGAGCGCGACGCCAGCTTGCGGGCGCGCCCGTGTCAGAAGCCACATGGCCGACGTCCATTGTTGCGCGGTCTCCCAGTTCTCCGATACCGCGGGTCCCTGTCTAGATGGCGCCGAACGATCCGACAAATCGCATCCGCGGGCGGGCGTGCCGCGTGACCGGCGCAGCTCCTCGCCGGGCTCCACGGCCGGGTCAGGTGATGGCGCGTCGCAGACCGATCCACTCCAGGACGGCCAGGACGAGCATCCCGACACCAATGAACGCGAGCGCCCATTCGGCGCGGGAGAGGAGTGCATCGGGGAACTCGATCAGCACCACCACGACCGCGGCCACGCCTCCCAGATTGCCGGCGATGATCGCGGTCGCCCCCCGCACCGGCGGCGGGGAACGGCGCGCCACCAGGGCCACCAGCATCACCCACGGGACGATGACCCCGAGCCCGATCCCGAGCGGCACCCCGAAGGGGATCCCGGCGAAACGGCCCACCGCACCGGCGCCCACGACCAAGACCAGCATGAGCGCCCCGGATCCCCAGGCATCGGTCCACAGCACGCGGCGCAGAAGACCGAGCCCGCCCGCCGGTGTGGCAGTGACATCCGATCCGATCATCGGCCCCCTCCTCGGGGTACGCCACCGGCATCGTCGCACCGGTGCTTCACGCGGTGCAACCCGCGCCGGGAGGGGACGGCCCCCCTGCGGGAGCGTCCCCTCGCGCGGCGTGGTGGCTCCCGGCTTGGAGAGGGAGCCCTCATCGGGCATGGAGCATCCGGCGGGCGGCGTCGTGCTGGCGCAGACGGCTGCGGCGCTGCTCGCCGGCATGGCGCGGGACGCGCCATGCGACGGTGCCGGACGTGACCATGAGCCGCTCCAGACGGAGCAGCTGGGGTGCGTGGTGCACTGCGTTCCTCCTCTCTCGGTCCGTTGCTCACGATGTGGTGGCGGCGAGCCCGCCACGCCGTCTCCGAAGCCGCCTGCCGGCTGATCAGGCCGTGACGCCGGCGCGGCGATCGGAAACGGACGTGACGGGTCCGCCGTCGCGGAACGGGGAGGGATCGAACCTCTGGAATCTCCCGACGAGACCCGCTCCATGGGGTCCGGGGGTGGGCCGGAAGAAGGCCGCCCCGGGGGCGGCTCCTCTGGAGATCGGCGGGACGGAGTGTCAGCTCACGTCGCGGCGCCCGAGAGGAGCCGGGGTGTCGATGCCGGAGGCACCGACCGTGGTGCCGAGCACGTCCCCGGTGAGGAACGCGCCAAACCGGCACACGGAACGATCGTGCGTCGTGTTCATCGGCTCCTCCTCTCCCGTCATCGGTTCCAGAAACGAAATACGCCGCAACTCCCCCGGAGGGGTGTCACGGCCGAGCAGGGACTCTTGCAGACGGAGTGGGGCGTGTCAAGCAACGAGGGCACGCGGCCACGCCCCAGACCCCGTCCCGCGATCCGTCTGCGCTCAGACGCCGCCCGCCACAGCCGCGGCGATGCCGTCGGCGAAGGCCCAGATCTGCTCCCGATCCCGCCAGTCGCCGGCCACCCGCTTCGCCATCTTGGAAGCGATGAATCCCTTGGTGTCGTCTTCGAGCCGCCCGCCGAACGTCACCACCGGCGGTGCCTCCAGCCGGGCGGCGAGGGTCGCCACCTTGCCCGGGAGGTCCTGTGGCTTCAACGCGCCCTCGTCACCGAGCGGGCCGCTGTGGAAGATCCACACCGGCGGGTGGGCCGGCGCCTTGGCGAGCCGGCGCAGCACCCGCACCGCCTCGGGCCGCCAGCGCCCGGCATAGAGGGCGCTGCCCACCACCACGGCGTCGTAGTCCTGGACCTTCCGTACCTTCGCCGCCGTCGACAGATCGGCTTCCAACCCGTCCTCCCGGAGGCGGTCGGCGACCATTTCGGCGATGCCGGCCGTCCCTCCTCGTTTCGATCCGAACGCCACCAGCACCCGTGCCATCTCCACCTCCTGGTACCGCGATCCGATCGTACCGCCCCGGCGCGACCCTCGCCGCCCGGGAAGGGTCCGGACCGTCGACTAGTGTGCCGATCCGGCCCCCCCCGCCACCGGGTCGCGAGGAGAAACCGTGCTGTCGTGTGAAGGCCTCGAGAAACGCTTCGGTGACGTCGTCGCCCTCGATGGCGCCACCTTCGAGGTCCGACCCGGCCGCATCCTCGGATTCCTCGGACCCAACGGGGCGGGGAAGACCACCACGATGCGGTGCATCTTCGGCCTCATCCGCCCCGATTCCGGCGAGGTCCGCTGGAGCGGCGCGCCGGTGACGCCCCACCAGCGCCTCCGCTTCGGGTACATGCCGGAGGAACGGGGCCTCTACCCCAAGATGACGATTCGCGAGCAGCTGGTGTACTTCGCCCGCCTCTCCGGCCTGGGCCGGAGTGAGGCCTCCGACGCGGCGGACCGCTGGCTCGCCACGTTCGGTCTCTCCGACCGAGCCTCCTCCAAGCTCGAGCAGCTGTCGCACGGCAACCAGCAGCGG
>JASFUV010000190.1:0-3865 GCA_050050155.1 Acidimicrobiia bacterium
GGTCGCCGACCTCGCCGCCGGCTTCGAGGTCGTCCACCTCAACGACGCCCACGTCGGCCCGGTGACCCTGCTCACCTCCACCCCCACCGTCATGACCCTCCACAACGCCGCCCACGGTCTCTTGGGGCCGCTGGTCGAGGTCGTCGAGTTGCTCGGGGTCGATCCCGCCGTGGCGGAACCCGGCGCCGCCCTCGAGTGGTACGGGGAAGCCAGCTACCTCAAGGCCGGCATCGTCGGCGCCACCCGGGTGAGCACGGTGAGTCCCACCCACGCCAGGGAACTCGCCGACGACGCCACCTCCTTCGGGCTCGGCGGCCTGATCCGCTCCCTGCCCCATCCCGTGACGGGAATCCTCAACGGCATCTCGTCGAACCGCTGGGACCCCGCCACCGACGCCACCCTCCCACAGCCGTTCTCGGCGCACGACCTGAGCGGGCGCCGGGCCAGCCGGGCGGCCCTCCTGTCGTGGACCGGCCTCGCCGACGGCGTCATCTTCGGCAACGTCGGCCGCATGTCGGCCCAGAAGGGACTCCACCTCCTCGACCCGGACCTCGACGCCCTCGTCGACGAGGGGGTGCGGCTCGTCCTGATGGGGAACGGAGAGATCGACGAGATGGTCGACGGCTGGGTGGCGAACCACCCGCGAGCCGTGGTCCATGTCCCGTACGACGCCACCCGCTCCCGGCTCGTCTTCGCCGGATCGGACTCCTACCTGATGCCCTCGGCGTTCGAACCGAGCGGCCTCGGTCAGCTCTACGCCTTGCGCTACGGGGCGCCGCCGGTGGCGCGGCTCACCGGAGGGCTCGCCGACTGTGTCATCGACATCGACGAGGACCTCGCCCGCGGCAACGGCCTCGGGTTCCGCTCCTTCGGCTCCGCCACCGTGGCCAAGACGATGCGGAGGGCGATGCGCTACAGGGAGGGCTTCCCCGACCTGTGGACCGCCATGCAGCGCCGCGGGATGACTGCCGAGTGGTCGTGGTGGGCCCGTGCCGCCGAGTACGAGGCTCTGTTCGCCGCGGCCGCCGGCGACGCCTGAGTCGGCCGCTCAGCTCTCCGGCGGCGCCAGCGTCACCTCGACCGCAGGCTGCGGTGCTTCCTGGAGCGACACCTCGGTGACGGTCCCGGCGGCGGACACGTCGCCGAGTGCGGCCCGTAGCGCCGCCAGGCGGGAGGCGCGGTCGTGCACCACCACCTCGTCGACCGGGGTCCGCAGCGACCGCTGCGCCGCCGTCTTCGCCTTGCGGATCTCGCCGAGCACGGCGGCGGCCACCTCGTACACCTGCGGGTCGGCGTCGCCGGCGGCGTCCCGCAGCTCGCCGGCCTCCGGCCAGGGAGCCCGGTGGATCGAGCCCTCCTGCCACCACGACCACACCTCCTCGGTGACGAACGGCAGGAAGGGGGCGAAGAGGCGCAGCAGGTGCGACAGCGCCAGATCGAGGGTCGCCAGCGCCGAGGCGGTGGCCTGCTCGTCGCCGCCGCCGTAGGCGCGGCCTTTCACCAGCTCCAGGTAGTCGTCGCAGAACGACCAGTGGAACGCCTCGGCGATCTCCAGGGCCCGGGCGTAGTCGTACTGCTCGAAGGCGGTGGTGCAGCCGTCGACGGTGTCGGCGAGGCGCAGCAGCAGCGCCCGGTCGAGCGGCTCGGTGACGTCCCCGGTGGGACCACCGTCGCCGAGGCGGAGGGCGAAGCGGCTGGCGTTGAGGACCTTGACCGCGAGGCGGCGCCCCACCCGCATCTGCGCCTCCTCGAAGGCGGTGTCGGTGCCGGGACGGCCGCTCGCCGCCCAGTAGCGCACCCCGTCGGCGCCGTACTGCTCGATGAGGCCGGCGGGGGTGACGACGTTGCCCCGCGACTTCGACATCTTCTTGCGATCCGGGTCGAGGACCCAACCGGAGATGGCGGCGTGCGCCCACGGCAGGGCGTCGTTCTCGAGGTGGGCCCGCACCACCGACGAGAACAGCCAGGTGCGGATGATCTCCTGGCCCTGGGGCCGCAGGTCGAGCGGGAAAGTGAGGGCGAAGAGGTCCGGGTCGGCCTCCCATCCGGTGACGATCTGGGGGGTGAGCGACGAGGTGGCCCAGGTGTCCATCACGTCGGGATCGGCCACGAACCCGCCGGCGGCGCCCCGCTGTTCCGGCCGGTACCCGGCAGGAACATCGCTGGAGGGATCGACCGGCAGATCCTCCTCGGCGGGGACCAGGATGCGATCGTAGTCGGGGTTGCCGTGCTCGTCGGCGGCGTACCACACCGGGATCGGCACCCCGAAGTAGCGCTGGCGGGACACCAGCCAGTCGCCGTTGAGGCCGCTCACCCAGTTCTCGTAGCGGACCTGCATGTGGGCCGGGGTCCATGCCAGCTCCCGGCCCCGCGCCAGCATGACGTCCTGCAGTCCGGGGTCGCGGCCCCCGTTCCGGAGGTACCACTGGCGGGAGGTGAGGATCTCGAGCGGCCGTTCCCCCTTCTCGTAGAACTTCACCGGATGCGTCACCGGCCACGGGTCGCCGTCGAGGTCCTTGGAGGCGGCGAGCTGCTCGACGATGCGGCGCCGTGCCTGGGTGACGGTCCGCCCCGCCAGCTCGGCGTAGCGGTCGCGGGCCGCCGGGTCCGCGATGACGTCGGGCGGGTCGGGGAGCAGCCGCCCGTCGGCCCCGACGACGGGGCGGGCCGGCAGCTCCAGCTCCCGCCACCAGATGACGTCGGTGAGGTCGCCGAAGGTGCAGATCATGGCGATCCCGGAGCCCTTGTCCGGCTCCGCCAGCGGGTGGGCCAGCACCGGGACCGCCACCTCGAAGAGCGGGGTGCGCACCTCGGTGCCGAACAGCGCCTGGTAGCGCTCGTCGTCGGGGTGGGCCACCAGCGCCACGCAGGCGGGGAGCAGCTCGGGGCGGGTGGTCTCGACGTGGATGGGGGACCCGTCGTCGCGGTGGAAGGCGACCCGGTGGAAGGCGCCCTGCCGTTCCCGGTCCTCCAGCTCGGCCTGGGCGACGGCGGTGCCGAAGTCGACGTCCCACAGCACGGGGGCGGCGGCGGCGTACGCCTCGCCGCGGGCCAGGTTGCGGAGGAAGGCCCGCTGCGCCACGGTGCGGGAGTGGTCGTCGATGGTGGCATAGGTGCGCGTCCAGTCGACCGAGAGGCCCAGCAGGCGCCACAGGTGCTCGAAGGCCGCCTCGTCGGAGACGGTCAGCTCGTGGCACAGCGCCACGAAGTTGCGGCGGGAGATGGCGCGGGGTGGGTCGAACGGCTCCGGCGGCGGGGTGAAGTCGGGGTCGTAGGGCAGGGACGGGTCGCACTGCACCCCGAAGTAGTTCTGGACCCGGCGCTCGGTGGGGAGCCCGTTGTCGTCCCATCCCATCGGGTAGTACACCGCCTTGCCCCGCATCCGCCGGTAGCGGGCGACGGTGTCGGTGTGGGTGTAGGAGAAGACGTGTCCGATGTGGAGCGACCCGCTCACCGTGGGCGGCGGGGTGTCGATCGAGTACACCTCGTCACGGGTGGCGGGGGGCGTGAACCGGTAGGTGCCGTCGGCTTCCCAGCGGTCGCCCCACTTGGCTTCGAGGCCGTCGAGGGACGGCTTGTCGGGTACGTGGCGCATCGGGGCACGCTAGGAGATCGGGCCCGGAACCACCAACGCAGCGGTCGATGAGGGACGACGGATGCGGACCGGGTAGCCTCTTCCCAGCCTGCGAAGGACGGACGTGAGCATCGAGTTCCTCATCACCTCGCTGATCGTGGTGGTGGTGCCCGGCACCGGGGTGATCTACACCGTGTCGGTGGCGCTGGGGAGCGGCCGTCGCCGTGGGCTCGTCGCCGCCGTCGGCTGCACCCTCGGGATCGTCCCCCACCTGCTCGCCGCTGTGCTCGG
>JASFUV010000191.1:0-3860 GCA_050050155.1 Acidimicrobiia bacterium
GGGGGTGCCAGAGGCATCGGGTACGCGGTGGCCGAGCTCTTCGGTGCGGTCGGGGCAAAGCTGGCCATCGCCGACATCAACCCGGCCGAGGGCAACCAGGCGGTTGCCCGGTTGCGCGAGACCGGCCATCGGGCCATCTACCTCCCTGGTGATCTGACCGACGCCGAGGTCGCAGCGGAGACGGTGGCGGCGACCGTCGCCGAGTACGGCTCGCTGGATGTCGTCGTCAACTCCGTCGGGATCTGCGAGAACACCGACGCCGTCGACATCCCCGCCGCCGAGTGGCGGCGCGTGATGGACACCAATGTGGACTCCCTCTTCTGGGTCTGCCAAGCCGCCGGCCGGCAGATGATCGGCCAAGGAGGCGGCAGCATCGTCAACATCGGCTCCGGGTCGGGCCTGGTGGCGGACAAGCCGCAGCCGCAGGCGCACTACAACGCCAGCAAGGCGGCGGTTCACATGATGACCAAGTCGCTGGCGGTCGAGCTCGCTCCCCGGAACATCCGGGTGAACGCGGTGGCTCCCGGGTTCGTCCTGACCGAGATGACCAAGCTCGGCCTCAGCAAGACCGAATGGTCCTCCGTGTGGAAAGAGAACACCCCGATGAAGCGGTTCGCCGAACCCGAGGAGATCGCCAGCGCGGTGCTCTTCCTGGCGTCCTCCGCCGCCAGCTTCATCACCGGATCGATCCTCGTCGTCGACGGAGGCTACACCTGCTGGTAAGCGCGAGTCTGTGCGCTTTCGGACACTCATACGATCGGTTAATAGCTCAAACGCACGAACGATGCTCGAATCTGCTAGAAAGGGAACATGCAAGCCGAGCAACGCCACAAGCTGATCGCTGCCGAGATCGCCTCCAAGGGAAGCGTCCGGGTGGCCGACCTGGTCTCCCTCCTCGGCGTCTCGAAGATGACGATCCGTCGCGACCTCGAGGAGATGGAACAGCACTCACTGCTCAGGCGGGTGCACGGCGGGGCCGTCGGAGCCGTCTCGAGTTCGTATGAGCCACCCTTCGCCCAACGCGCCGTATCGGCCCAGCCGTCCAAGGATCGGATCGCACAGGCGGCCGCGGCCCTCATCAAGGACGGGGATACCGTGATCCTCGATGTGGGCACGACGACGCTGGCGGTGGCTCGCGCCCTACGCGGTCGCTCTCAGCTCACGGTGCTGACCCCGAGTCTGCACGTGGCCGGCGAACTCGCCAGCGACCCGGGGGTCCGCTTGATGCTCACCGGCGGATTGGTGCGAGCCGGCGAGCTGTCGCTGGTGGGTCCCATCGCCGAGGGCGCCTTCTCCGAACTGATCTTCGATGCGCTGATCCTCGGATGTGGCGGCATCCACCCGGTGCTGGGGGTAACGGAGCACAACCTCGAGGACGCCAGAGTCAAACGGCAAGCTCTCGAGTCCGCCCAACTGCGAATCGTCGTTGCCGATCACACGAAGATCGGCAACGTCGCCTTCGCACGGGTGTGCCCACTCTCGGAGATCGACATCCTCGTGACCAATGCAACACCCGATCAGGCCAACGATGACATCGAGGCCTTTCGCGAACACGACCTGGAGGTCATCCTGGCATGAACGAACGGTTTCACCGGATATTCACGGCGCCGAAGCCCCTCATCGCAATGGCGCACGTGCCACCGCTTCCGGGCACCCCGCTGTACGACGCCAAGGCCGGAATTCCCGGCCTGATCGACTCGCTGCGGTCGAGCGTCGAGATCCTGGTCGACGCCGGCTTCGACGCTGTGATGTTCTGCAACGAAGGCGACCGTCCCTACCGCTTCGAAGGGGGCTACGACGGCGTGGCGGTGATGAGCCGGGTCATCGCAGAAAGCGCCCCAAAGACCATCCCCTACGGAGCCGACTTCCTCTGGGACTCGGCCGCGGCCCTCGCCATCGGGGTGGCCACCGGTGCCTCGTTCATTCGCGAGGTCGTCACCGGCTACTACGAATCCGACATGGGCCCGTGGGTGACCGACGCCGGGGCGTTGCTGCGGGAACGCCGCCGCCTGGATGCCGACGACCTGGCGGTGTTCATGAACATCACCCCCGAATTCGCCTCGGCGGTCGGCAACCGGACCCTGGGCCAGGTCGCCCGCTCGGTGGTGGTATCCAGCATCCCCGACGCGATCCTCATCTCGGGACCGATGGCGGGCGCCGAACCGGATCTCGACCTGCTCAAGGAAGCCAAAGAGGCGGTCGGCGACGACGCCCCGGTTCTGGTCAACACCGGCACCAAGGCGACCAACATCGCATCCTTCCTGACGGTGGCGGACGGCGCCATCGTGGGATCCGACCTCAAGTACGACGGCTACACCTGGAACGCCCTCGACCCCGAACGCGTCGCCAAGTTCATGGAGGCCGCCCGCGGATGAGCGCCCTCCTGGGAATCGACATCGGGACGACCGCCACCAAGGCCGTCGTCCTCGATTCGGTGCTGACCATGGGGACCAGTGGCAGCCGGCCGACCCGCCTCGATTCGCCACAGCCCGGCTGGGCGGAAGAGGACCCCGGGGAATGGTGGGCCAACGTTTGCGACCTGGCACGAGCCGCGATGGAGTCGAGCCCGATTGGCGCCGTCGGAGTCAGCGGGATGGTGCCCTGTGTCGTCCTGGTGGGCGACAACGGTCAAGTCCTCCGGCCATCGATCCAGCAGAACGACAGCCGTGCCATCGAGGAGATCGCCGAGCTGCGCAGCCGATTCCCCGAATCTGAGATCGTCGAGCGAACCGGTTCGGCGATCACCCAGCAGTCCGTGGCGCCGACGCTCCTGTGGTTGCAGCGCAACGAACCGGACGTGTGGCAGCAGGTCCGATGGGTGATGGGGTCATACGACTACGTCGCCTACCGGCTCACGGGGGTGCCGACCGTGGAGCGCAACTGGGCGCTCGAGAGTGGACTCTACGACCTGGGAACCGAGGATTGGGCCTGGGACGTCGTCGACGCGGCCGGCTTCGATGGACGGTTCCTGCCGCCCATCGGTGACCCCTCCGACGTCGTGGGCACGATCACCTCGGCCGCAGCCGCCGAAACCGGTCTTCCCGCCGGCACTCCGGTGGTTGCCGGCGCCGCCGACCACGTGGCTTCCGCCTTCGCTTCTGGCGCCATCGACGAGGGAGACCTGGTCGTGAAACTGGGGGGAGCAGGGGACATCCTCTTCACCACCGACCGGCCCCTGGTGGACGAGCGCCTCTACCTCGACTTCCACATGGTTCCCGGCCGCTACCTGCCCAACGGGTGCATGGCGACCAGCGGGACCTTCGTGAAATGGTTCCAACGCGAACTCTCGGATCAGATGCCTCTCGCCGAGCTGGATGCCGAGGCCGCCAAGTCCGGCCCCGGGGCTGCGGGCATCGTCGCCTTGCCGTACCTCCTCGGCGAGAAGACGCCGATCAACGATCCGCTCGCCCGGGGGGCGTTCGTCGGGCTGCATCTCGGGCATGGGCGGGGCGACCTGTTCCGGGCCGTGCTCGAGGCGGTCGCCTTCGGGTTTCGCCAGCACCTCGAGATCCTCGCCGAACGCGGGTTCACCCCCCGCAGGATTCGGTTGACCGACGGGGGCAGCAAATCGACCGTCTGGGCCCAGATCATCTCCGACGTGATCGAGCAGCCCCTCGAACCGGTCAGCTTCACCGGTGGATCCGCCCTGGGGGTTGCCTACGCAGCCGGGGTGGGGATCGGCGCCATCGATGGCTGGGACGGCATCGGGCGCCTCCTCGAACTGTCCCCGCAGGTGGAGCCACAACCGGATGAGCGCTACGAGCGCAATTACCGCATCTACCAGAGTCTCTACCCGGCGCTGAGAGGAGTAGTCGAGTGAATCTTGGTTTCGCAGATACCCGGCCGTTGCAGTCGTGCGA
>JASFUV010000192.1:0-3845 GCA_050050155.1 Acidimicrobiia bacterium
CGGTCCCGCTCGGGATCGGCACCGCCACCTTCGTGGTGGAGTACTCCGACTCCAAGCTGAGCCCGATCATCCGGTTCTTCACCGACGTCATGACCGGGGTGCCGTCGATCTTCATCGGCCTCTACATCTACGCCCTGCTGGTGCAAGGCCGGGTCGGCATCTCGATCGGATTCTCCACCCTGGCGGGCGGGTTGTCGCTGAGCCTGCTCATGCTGCCGATCGTGGCTCGCGCCTCGGAGGAGGTGCTGCGCCTGGTGCCCGACGACCTGCGGAACGCCGCCTACGGCCTGGGGGCGCGGCGCTGGCAGGTGGTGACCCGCACGGTGCTGCCCGCCGCGTCGAGCGGCCTGATCACCGGGTCGATGCTGGCGGTGGGCCGGGCGGCCGGTGAGACGGCCCCGCTGCTGCTGACCGCACTGGGCGCCTTCGCCATCGTGTTCGATCCGGTGAACGCCCCGCAGTCGGCCTTGCCCCTCATCATCTACAACGAGGCTCGTGGACCGTTCGATGCCGCCCACACCCGGGCGTGGGCCGGCGCGCTGGAGCTGATGCTGCTGGTCCTCGTCCTCACGATCATTGCCCGCACGGTGAACCGGAACTCCGAGCTGGAGCGGTAGCCATGACCACCGACGGAGCGGAAGAGAGCACGATGCAGGAGAACGAGGAAGCCAACATGACGCACGCGGACACCGTCCCGACGCAACCGGCCGAGGATGCCTCCCGACAGGCGGCTTCCCGTGTCAACGTCGAGGTGCGAGACACCGACCCGTCGGCCGTCCCCTCCGAGGTGGTGATGGCGACCGAGGGCATGGAGGTCTACTACGGGGACTTTCGGGCGGTGCATCCGGTCGATCTCGACATCCACGCCCGGGAGATCACGGCCCTCATCGGCCCCTCCGGGTGCGGCAAGTCGACGGTGCTGCGTTCGTTCAACCGCATGAACGATCTCATCCCGGGGGCGCGGGTTGCCGGCACGGTCCGGTACCACGGGGAGGACATCTACGCCCCGGGCATCGACCCGGTGGAGATCCGGCGCCGCATCGGGATGGTGTTCCAGAAGCCGAATCCGTTCCCGAAGTCGGTGTACGAGAACATCGCGTTCGGGCCCAAGATCGGCGGATGGAAAGGCAACATGGACGACCTCGTCGAGGAGTCGTTGCAGAAGGCGGCGCTGTGGGACGAGGTGAAGGACAAGCTGCAGGATTCGGCCTTCGCCCTCTCCGGCGGCCAGCAGCAGCGGCTGTGCATCGCCCGGGCGATCGCCACCAGCCCGGACGTGTTGCTGATGGACGAGCCGTGTTCGGCTCTCGACCCGATCGCGACGCTGCGTATCGAGGAGCTGATGTTCGAGCTGAAGGAGGACTACTCCATCGTCATCGTGACCCACAACATGCAGCAGGCGGCCCGGGTGAGCGACCGTACCGCGTTCTTCAACGTCGATGTCCGGGAGGACGGGATGCGGACGGGCCAGCTCGTAGAGTATGACGAGACGGGGAAGCTGTTCACCAACCCGAGTGACCCGGCGACCGAGGGTTACATCACTGGGCGCTTCGGCTAGGGAGGACGACACGATGACGACGAACGACATGAGTGCGCAGGAGCGTCACCAGCACGACGACGCTCGCCACCGGTTCTCCGCCACGCTCGACGAGATCCGGGCCGGCATGGTGCGGATGGGGTCGATGGTGGTGGAGAACACCCGCCGGGCCGGCGAGGTGATCCTCGAGAACCGGCTCGACGTCGCCAACGACGTGCGGGCCGCCGACGAGGAGGTCAACAAGGCCTACGCCCATCTCGAGCAGCTCGCCTTCGAGACGCTGGCACGGCAGCAGCCGGTGGCCAGCGACCTGCGGTTCCTGGTGGCGACGACCCGCATGCTGTACGAGCTGGAGCGGTCGGGGGACCTGGCGGTGAACTGCGCCCAGATCGTCGAGAACCTCGACGGGCTGCCGGATTCCCCGCGCCTCACCGGTTTGCTGGCACGGATCCTGGACGAGGCGTGTGGCCTGTTCGCCCGGTCCATCGACGCCCTGGCGGAGCTGGACAGCTCGGCGGGGGAGCGGCTCGACCGGGAGGACGACGTGGTCGACGATCTGGTGTCGCGCCTCTACACCCAGGTGGGGTTGGAGAGCGAGAGCATCGGGCTGGAGACGGCGGTGGCGCTGTCCCGGCTGGGCCGTTTCATGGAGCGCATCGCCGACCATGCGGTGAACATCGGCGAGAACATCGCCTTCATCGTGACCGCCGAGTTCCCCGGCGACACCCACGCCGCCCTCCACGAGGAGTCGTAGCCGCTCTTCTCTTCCTCCTGTCACCCTCCCCGGGATCGGGGAGGGTCGGAGAACGAGCCGGAGGCGAGTGATCCGGGGAGGGTCGCGGCGGCGTCCTCCACCGTGACACGTCTCGCGGCGGGGAGCGGCCATACTGCGGGGGTCTCGAGAAGGAGGCGCCGTCATGGCTTCCGAGCTGTTCGCCAGGCACGAGGGGATGCTGCGAAGGGTGATCGACGCCCTTTCGGGCGGGAGCCGCCGCAGCCCGTTCCCGGAGAGTCCGCGGGCCTACGACGAGACCGCCCCGGCCGACGGCGAGGAGCACTTCAACGCCCGCCTCGGGAGACGCTTCGAGTTGGATCAGCCACGCCACGGCTACCGGCAGACGGGGGAGCGTTCCCCCTACGGGGTCGACCTCGACGTCGCCTACCCGATCGCGGACTGCCGGGCGATGGTGGAGGCGGCCTCCGACACCCTCGCCGAGTGGGGGAGGGCGGACGGGGAACGCCGGATCGGGGTCTGTCTCGAGATCCTGCACCGCCTCGGGCAATGCACCTTCGAGCTCGCCCATGCCGTCATGCAGACCACGGGTCAGCCCTATCTCGCCGCCTTCCAGACCGGCGGTCCCCACGCCCTCGATCGGGGATTGGATGCAGTTGCCCGGGCGCACCTCGCCCTGACACAGCTCCCGCCGCCGACCCGGTGGGAGGCGTCGCAGGGCGGCCGCGAGACGGTTGCCGCCGAACGGACGTGGTGTCCCCGGCCCCGGGGGGTGGCGGTGACGCTGGGAGCGTCGACGTTCCCGACGTGGCACGCCTTCCCCGGCTTGTTCGCCTCGCTCGCCACCGGCAACCCGGTGATCGTCAAGCCGCATCCCGGCTCGGTGCTGCCGCTCGCCATCGTGGTGGAGACCGCTCGCGAGGTGCTCGTCGAGGACGGCTTCGACCCTGCGGTGGTGCAGTTGGCGGTCGACAGCGGCGACGACCCGATCGCGGAGCGGCTGGCGACCCACCCTGCGGTGGCGATCGTCGACTACGCCGGCGGGCCCCGGCTGGGGCGCTGGATCGAGGCCCACGCGACGCAGGCCCGGTGTTTCACGGAGATCCGGGGCGTCAACGCCGTCATCGTCGATGCGATGCCGGATCTGAGGGGCACCAGCCGCACTCTGGCGATGCTGGCCGCTACCTACTCGGGCCAGGCGTGCACCGCACCGCACGTGGTGTTCGTGCCTCGCGACGGTGTCGAGGCGGATGGTGGGCATGTCTCCTTCCGGGAGGTGGCCGAGTCGGTGGCGTCGGCGATGGAGGGCCTGCTCGCCGACGACCGGCGCGCCAGCGACATCCTGGGCGCGGTGCGTCGCGGCGAGGTGCTGGCCCAGATCGACGCGGCGGTGTCGGGCGGCGAGGTGCTGCTGGCATCGCGGCGGGTGACCAATCCGACGTATCCCGGGGCGACGGTGGCGACGCCGCCGGTGGTGGTGGTCGATGCCGCTGCCCGCCACGTCTGGATGCGGGAGATCTCAGGCCCGGTGCTGTTCATCGTCGCCACCGACGACACCGCGCACAGCTTGGCGCT
>JASFUV010000193.1:0-3839 GCA_050050155.1 Acidimicrobiia bacterium
GCGATCCTCGACGCTCTCGGCGACGCCTTCGCCAGCGTCGACGACACCGGGCTCACCATCGAAGAAGGCATTCCGAGCGAACGGGACTGGCTCTCCAAGGTACTGCGCATCATCGAGATCGGCGGGACCCAGGTTCCGGACGGAGAGCTCTACGTGGCGCCGGACCAGCGGATCATCTCCATGACCGCGGAGTTCGAGTCTCGCCAGGAGCAACACGACGTGCGTGACGCGGTCGAGGAGGTCGTCGACGAGACCGCCTTCGTCTTCGACAGCAGGCTCACCGTGGCCGACGCGCCCGAGATCGTCCCCGAGCAGGTCGTCGAACTGCAGGAGAACCTCGACGACCTCATCGAGGGCAAGGTCGTCGAGTTCGAACTCAACAGCGACGTCCTCACCTCGAAGGGCATCGCCCTCCTCGACGAGATCCTGGTGGCGCTCGAGAAGTTCCCCAACGTCCCCATCGAGATCTCGGGCCACGCCGACTCGCAGGGCGACGACGCCACCAACCTGGCGCTGTCGAAACGGCGCGCCCAAGCGGTGCTGGACTACCTGGTGGAGCACGGTCAGGATCCCAACCGCTTCGCCGTCGTCGGCTACGGTGAGACCCGTCCGATCGCGGACAACAGCACCGCGGAGGGACGAGCCCGCAACCGGCGCATCGAGTTCAAGGCTCTGGAGGAGTAGGCCCGATGATGTACGTGGCATCACAGATCGCCATCCTCCTCGTCGTCGCCGCCCTCTTCGGCTTCGCGGTCGGATGGTTCGCCAGGGCACGGGCCAAACAGCAGAAACCGAGTCGCCGGCGGTTCCGCTGACAGGCACGTCCGGCCCGGGCCGGGATCCGTTCCACATCGAGTCGGTCGCCGCCGCGGCCACCCGACCGCTGCGTCGCCGCCTCCTCCGCCCCCACCAGCAGGAAGACGAGCTGGTGTACCCCGGCGACGACGACCCGAAGGCACGCCACTACGCCGCCATGATCGGGGGCGAGATCGTCGGGATCGCCTCGGTGGCGCCGGTGGCGCCCGACGACGACCGGATCGGCGGCGCCGACACGTACCGGCTGCGCGGCATGGCGACCGTGCCCACCGTCCGGGGCCGCGGCATCGGAACCTCCCTGCTCGACCACGTGATCGGCCACGTGGCGGCGGCGGGCGGCGACATGGTGTGGTGCACCGCACGGGCCGGCGCCGTTGGCTTCTACCGGAGCCGAGGCTTCGAGGTCGTGGGCGACCCGTTCGAGCTTCCCGACATCGGGCCGCACGTGATCATGGTGCGGCCCATCGGGGAGTGAGGAGATCGCCCGTCAGGGCAGCGGCGGGAGGTCGCGCTACAGCGCCGGGACGTCGCTCGATCCGATCGGGTCGCTCCACAGCGCCGTCGCCGACAGCAACACGGTCGTGGTGACCGCCATGGCGGCGCCGATGATGTAGACCGGGAGGAGGCCGACGGCGTCGGCGAGGGAACCCCCGATCACCGCACCAACCGGGATCAGGGCCCAGGCGATGGTACGGGACGCCGCCACCACCCGTCCCAGGATGGCGTCGGGTGTGATCCGCTGCCGCATCGTGGCGACCGCCACGTTGGTCCAGCCCAGGCCGCTCACCGCGACCGCGGCCGGGATCACCGCGAGGAAGCTGTGCATCGACGCCATCACCCCGAAGCCGATGCCCATCAGGGCGGTCCCGGCCAGGAACATGCGGCCCAGGTGCATGCGCCGGGCGACGCGGGGGGCCAGCGCGACGCCGACCGAGCCCAGCCCCGCCTGGAGGGCGAGGAAGAGACCCACCTCGGCCTGGTTGAGGAACAGGAAGTCGAGGAAGCCAGGGACGGTGATGCCGCCGCTGAACCGATCGGGGATCAACAAGAACAGCAGGGCCTCCAGTGGAGCGAACACCAGGTTGATCACGGCGGCCCCCAGCGTCGCCCACCGCAGATGCCGGTTGGCGAACAGGAACCGCACCCCGCTCTTGAGGGCCGAGGCGAATCGCTCTCGCGGCAGCGGGACGGCGTGGGAGCGCACCTTCACCACCGAGAGGAACGCGGCCGAGACCAGGAACGTGGCGGCGTCGAACCCGAACGCCACGCCGAAGCCACCGAACTGGCTGACGAGGAGACCGCCCACCGCCGGTCCCAGCGACCAGGCGAGGGTACCGGCGAACGACAGCGTCGAGTTGACCTGGACCAGCGCATCGGCGCCCACCACGTGGGGCAGGATCGCCTGCAGGCCGCTGTCGAAGAACGTCGCCATCGAGCCGACCAGGAAGGCGGTGAGGAACACCATCCACGTGGAGATCGCCCCGGACGCGGCGCCGACGGCGAGGAGGCCGAAGGCGGCGGCGCGCACCAGGTCGGCGACGATGAGGATCCGTTTGATGCGGGCCCGATCGAGCAGCACCCCGGCCGTGACCCCGAACAGCAGCGCCGGCAGCGACTCGGCCGCCGAGGTCAGGCCGAGATCGAGACCGCGCCCCGTCAGCTCGACCACGAACAGTGGGAGCGACACGTACGCGATGTAGTCGCCGAACTGGGAGATCGCTTGCCCGATGACGATGGGCCGAGCATTGCGTCGCCCGGGTGCGACCGCCTTCATCTCCTCGAGGGACGGTGGAACGACGAGCGGCATGACCGAATGCTACATACTGGCTCGTCTCGGACGAATCCGGTCCGACGCGCGATTGCGGTACGCTGCACGGTGACGCCGTCACGGTGACGGCGACGAGGACTCAGAAGGGAGCAGCGATGGCGGGCCCGACCGAACTGCCGGAGCTCATCACGGAGTTCGTCACCATGGCGAAGGAGTACCTGCGCCAGGAGACGGTGGAGCCCGCCAAGCGACTGGGCCGCTACGCCGGGTTCTCCCTGGGGGCGGCCGTCGCCATCGCATTCGGGCTGCTCTTCCTGAGCGTGGCATTGGTGCGCGGCATGGTGCGTCTCCTGCCCGACGGTCCCAACTGGTCGGCGCTCGGCTACCTGTTGGCGGCATTGGTGCTGGTGGTCTTGATCGGAATCATCATCGGGCTCACCGGGCGTGAAGAGTCCGAGGAGGGCTGAATCAGTGGCTATTGAGCGATCAGATCTCGAAGCGAAGCTCCGCGAGATCGAAGACATCGTCGATGAGACGAGGTCCCAGGCCCGGACGACCGGGACGGCGATCGCCGTCGGCGTCGTGGTTCTCGCCGTCGTGATCTTCCTGGCCGGCCGGCGCCGGGGGAAGAAGCAGGGCAAGGCCCGGGTCGAGATCTACCGCCTGTAGGACGGCGATGGACGGGTTCCTCTCCTTCTCGCTCCGCCAGCTCTTCGGTGGCGCCCGCCGTGGCCGGCCCCTCATGACCGGCCTCGGTGGCGTCCTCACCGTGCTGGCGGTGGCGCGACGGTTCTCACGTCCGCAACGGACGCTGCTGTACAGCCGCACGCTGCGCGAAGGAGAAACGATCCGGCTCCGGCTGGTCCGCGGCGGCGACGTGGTGGCCGACACCGAGGTGGCGGGGGCCGGGGCTCCCGGCGAGTGAGGTGATCGCACGTGTTCCGTAACCGCGAACGGATGGTGAAGATCGTCGTGTGGGTCGTGGTCTTCACGATGGTGCTCGCCATCCTCGCCTCCATCGTTCCCGCGTTGACATGACCGCCGCCGGGACCGGGCGTGGGTGAGTTCCAGGCGGGGGATCCCTGCCTGCTGTTCGACCACAAGGGCCGGCGCTACCTCATCGCCCTCCAGCCCGGGGCCGAGTTCCACTATCACCAAGGGGTGCTGCCCCACGACGACATCATCGGCGCCGAGGACGGGACCATGCTCCGCTCGTCCAAGGGGAACGCCCTGGTGGCGCTCCACCCGCGGCTCG
>JASFUV010000194.1:0-3838 GCA_050050155.1 Acidimicrobiia bacterium
CGACCCGGAGCAGCGGATCCGTCCTCGCGCTATGGACGGCGATCCGACCCGATCCTGATCGTGGTGTTCCTCATCACCTGCGGCTCTCTCTTCAGTAGCTGCTCGGACCCAGACGCCGGGAGCGTGCCGACCACCTCCCGCCCACCACCATGGGAAGAGGAATCCGGCCCCGTCGAGTCGACCACGGCGACCTGGTCTGCAGAGCAACGGATCGCGATGGCCGATGGTGTGGTCAGCTTCGGGGAGTATCAAGAAGCGACACGCCGCTACTACGCCTGCGACACGGCTCATGGGGAGGCGACCACCGCGATGACGCCTCACGGACTCAGCTACCGCTACGAATCGACGCCCGGTCTCTACCGCTCGGGCGCCGAGGCGGACTGCTACGAGCGAGAACTGAGAGGAATCGACATGCTCTGGCAGCTCGCCCAGAACGCCGAGGAGGATTGGGATGTCCTCGCGTCGTGCCTCACCGCCCGCGGATTCGACGTTCCGGAGAACGGATTCGAGATGGTGCGGGTGTTCCACGAACTCGGCATCGACCAGACGACATGCCGAGGGTCCCCGCCCTAGGAATGCCGCCGCCGGTGGGGGAGGGGAGCGGCACCCTCAGATCGTGACGATGACCTTGCCCCGGGGGTGGCCTTCTCCGACGTGGACGAGGGCGGCGCCGGTCTCGGCGAGCGGGAAGGTCCGGTCGACCACCGGGGTCACCTTGCCCGCTTCGACCAGCTCTTTGAGGGCGAGCAGGTCGGCGGTCTTCACCGTCGACACGAAGGGGCGGATCTTCTGGCGCACGAACAGTGACCCCACCAACTCCTTGACGCTGGAGGCGGCGGCGCCGAGGACACGCCCGCCGCGACCGCCGGCGTTCGGGATGAGGATCCCGGTCGGGCTTAGCACCTGGCGCATCCGTGCCACGGGGGCGTTGCCGACGTTGTCGAGGATCACGTCGTAGCGGGTGTCGCCTGCGGTGACGTCTTCGGTGGTGTAGTCGATCACGTGGTCGGCACCGAGCGATCGCACCAGGTCGAGGTTGCGGGCGCTGCACACTCCGGTGACCTCCGCCCCGAGCGCCTTGGCGATCTGCACCGCGTAGGTGCCGACCCCGCCCGAGGCGCCGTTGACGAGCACCTTCTGACCCGGCTTCACCTTGGCCTTGTCCCGCAGTGCCTGGAGGGCGGTGAGGCCGGAGATGGCGAGACCTGCAGCCTGCTCGAAGCCGAGGTTGGCGGGCTTGGGGGCAAGCGCCTTCTCCTTCACCACGGCGTACTCGGCGCAGGCGGCCCGGGCCGATCCGAACACCTCGTCGCCGGGCCGGAACCGGGTCACGTCCTCGCCAACTGCTTCCACGGTACCGGCCAGGTCCCACCCGGGGATCCCGTTCCGGGGTCTCCGCAGCCCGAAGGCGAGTCGCATCAGGTACGGGGTGCCTGCCATCAGGTACCAGTCGCCGGCGTGGACCGCGGCGGCGTGGACCCGCACCAGCACTCCTTTGGCGCCTGGCTCCGGCGTGGGGACGTCCCGCAGCTCGAAGGTGGCGGGGGAGCCGTACTCATCCTGCGCGATCGCTTGCATTGCCATCCTCCTCGGCGCGGTACCTCGACGCTCCGACAGTCTGGCCGCGTCCTCGGACACCCTATCAACCGGCCGCGAGCAGCCGACGGTCATTTGGAACCGAAGGTGGAACGAGAGACGATCCGGAATCCTGAGGGCTTCACCGCGGGGGTCACCCTCGTCCGCCTCGAGCGCTCGACGCCGCACGCCCTCGATGTGAATCTGTCCGTCGCTATCTACCGGCTCTCTCTCAAGCATCGTGCGGCGATTGTCGCCCGATTCTTCCTCTTGACCCTCCCGCCCCAAGCCGAGAGCCGCCACCAAGACCCCCACTCCACTGCCCACTGCGCCACACCCGCATCAGCCATCGCGCCGGAACTCGAGACGCGTTGTGCTGTCCGAGACGACGAGAGTCGCGTCGCTCAGAGAGACAGAGAGGGACGCCTGTGGTTCTAGCAGTGGCCCGAATACCGCATCCTCGGTGTCCATGATCAGGGTGCTCCCCACGCTGTCGACGCACGCCGTCGCCTGAGCTGTCACCTGAGCGAGATCCAACACCTCTCCCTCAAGACTGTACTGGCCTTCCAAGCTGTTGCAGGGGCCCTCCCCTGTCAACTCGCCGTTCCCGCCGAAGGCGATCCACGCCGGAACGCCTTCGATCGCCCGAGTCGAGAGCGATGGGTCGAGACTGAGCCGCTCACCTTCGACCGAAACGGCACTCAAGACCCACGTGCCTTCGATCGCTGGAGAACCAAGGGCGGCGTCACTGTCTCGACTCGAGCACGATACGATGAGCACCACGATCGCGAGCAGAATCGGTCTAGGCGTCATCTTGCCGAGCATGATGCCCCCTTTGCCCTCTCGCTGTTCCGCCAACCTACTTCATCCGCGGCCTACTTACCGCGGGGCTGACAGATGCCTCCGACCCCGGTCCTTTTCTCCAGGGCTCCGCCCCGCTACAGTTACGTCACTGTGACGTTATCACCACGGGTGTCACGCTGCGAGTGGTGCGGGGAGGAGTTCACCCTTCCCGCCGGACCGGGGCGCCCGCCGAAGTACTGCCGGCGCAGCCACCGCCAGCGCCACTACGAGGCCCGCCGCCTCGGAGCCCGTCGCGGGCTCACCGAGGACGAGGTCATCCTGGGACGCGCGGACTACGAACGGCTCCGTGACGAGATCTACCGCCTCGAGGCCGCCTGCCAGGACGCCGCCACCGATCGGGCCGGATCGCCTACCAAGGCCGACCTGCTAACCGTCATCGACGACTTGACCGCAGTGGGGGACGCGGTGGTTCGAGCAGTGGTTGAACCTTTGGCCACGGGTGGTTGAGGGTTGAACCGTGGTCCCATAATCCACGTTATGTAACCTTCGGGTGGCAGTCGAAGGACGCCGAGAGAGCGGCTCACCATGCACCCCTCCCCTCCGCAACGTTCGACCTCGTGATAACGGGGAGCGCACGGCGACCTCAGCCCGTCGACACGGAGCTCGAAGCTGTTCACCGTCGTCCTGGTCCTGGTCGGAATCGGACGGGTGGTGAGCTTCATCGAGCGGGTCGCCCGCTACGCCGCCGAGGACCAGACGGCGCGCCGCCACAGGCGGAAAGGACCCGACGGAGATTGAGGCATCCGGCCTCTCGTTTCCCTCCCCCATCCGGCACCCTCGCCACCGGATTCGGGACCATTGGTCCTTGACGGTCCCCGGTGCATTTCGCACGCTGCCCTCAGCCGATTGCGGGAGGAATCGTGGCGACTTCGGACCTACCGACTGCGGAGCAACGGGCGCGGCGGCGCGCCAAGTACCTCACCGGGGTGCTGTGGCACGTCGGGGCGTTCGTCATCATCAACGCCTTCTTCTGGATTCTGGACCTGACGGTCGGCCAGAGTGGGTTGCAGTGGGCCTACTGGATCACTGCGGTGTGGGGCTTCGGGCTGGTCTTCCATCTCCTGGCCTACTACATCGACGGCCGTGGCGTCGAGCAGGGCAAGTACCAGAAGTACCTGGCCGAAGAGCAGGAGCGGGAGGCCGGCACACCGTAACCCTTCCAGACCCCGGTGGGTGGGGCCGCCCGCTCTCCCGCCGGGGGCCTACCCTTTCGCGACCGGCATCCGGATCTCGGTGACCGGGGGCCCCGGTTCGTCGGGACCCGACATGTAGATCTCCTGCACCGGCCCGGCGACCCGGTAGCCGTGCTCGCCGATCCACTCCGCCAGCGCCTGGTACGGGACGGCCAATTCGTCGTAAGGGCCGACGTACACGGTGCTGGCGACCACGCCGCCTTCCA
>JASFUV010000195.1:0-3818 GCA_050050155.1 Acidimicrobiia bacterium
AGGTTCCCTGCGATGTTGCCGAAGGCGTCGTAGGCAACAATGCCGGTGTAGGCGATGGCACGGGGAAGGTGCCGCTCCACCTTGCGGAGGCGCGGCTCGAGCTGCCCCACCGCATCGGTGAGATGACCGAGCTCGTTGTCGACCTCCCGCAGCATCCCCACCACGTTGCCGTCGGCAGGGACCGCGGCAAGGCGGCGCTGCAGCCGGGACGACTGGAACAGCGCCACCGCGGCGACGAGCAGGGCGGCGGCGGCCACCCCCAGAGCTGCTTCGATCATTCGGGATTCCTCTGAAACACCAGCCGGGCGGAGTTGTTGTCGGTATTGACGTCCGGCTCGGCCAACGATACCTCCACCTTCAGCTCATAGACCGTCCCCGCCTCGATCGGCACTTCCGAGAACACCGCCGACGTCGACTCACCGGCGCTCAGGGCCGGGAACGCCCGATTCTCCACATACGGCTCCGACGACGACGACGTCTCCGAGAGGGTGAACTTCACCGAGATCTGCTCGATCGAGACGTTCCCGGGATTCGACACCACCGCGGTCACGACGAAATCGCCTGACGCGGGCACCACCGACACCCCGCCGGTCTCGCTCGCCGGTTCCGGATCGACCTTGAGGCTCACCGCCACGTCCCGGTCCTCCGACAGGAGCCGCAGCCGGCGGATGTGCTCGGAGAACGCCTGGCCGTTGAGCACCTCGTCCCCACCCGGAGCGTACGCGACCGCAGGGAACTCGACCGTCACCAGCTCCGGATCGAGCCGATCGATCGCGTCCAGGAACAAGGCATAGGCCTCGTCGCCAAGGCGGAGATCGTCGAACACCGCGTCGAGCGCATCCTCCCCGACCGGATCATCGGGGGCCGCATCGAGCACCGACACCATCGCGTCCCCGAGATCATCGAGGGCGTCGCTCCACGCCGACACCGCCACCAGCAGGGTCCCGTGCACCGCCGCCACCGCCCGCGGCACCGCCGCATCCTCCACCTCGTGTTTCAGCTCGACGGCCTCATCGGAGAGCATGGTGACCCGTTGCAGCACGGTGGGACGGTCCATCTCCGAGAGCGTCGCGAACAGGTCGTCGAGCGCGGCCGCGATGTCGGCATGCTCCCCCGCGACCTCGTCGGCAAGCGCCAGGTAGTCGACGCTCTCCCGGCGCTCGGTGCGATACCTCACCGCCAGCGCCACCACGGTGAGGACCATGCCGACGGCGACGAGCGTGAGGATGATGCGCCTGCGGCGCGACCGACGATCGTCCGCGAATGGGGGGTACGCCATGAGAGTGGGCGAGGAGGGACTTGAACCCTCACGAGTTTTACCTCACAGGAACCTGAATCCTGCGCGTCTGCCAATTCCGCCACTCGCCCGCAGCCGCGAAATGGTAACACGGGTGGAAAAGCACCGACCTGCGCACACCACCGGCACGACCCGGTCCTCCCTCTCGGCCCGACCCGCAAACGTCACCTCACCGTACAATCGGTCCATGGGCATCGCCCGCGACCTGGAGCGACGGCTGGAACGCATCGTCGACGGCCTGTCGGCGGCCGTATTCCGCGGTCGGATGCAGCCCGTCGACGTCGCCGACCGGCTCGTCCGCCAAGCCGACCTCCTGGTCGAAGACGGACTCTCCGGGCCCACCATCCCCAACGACTACACGGTCGGCATCAATCCCCGTGACCTCTCCGCCGGCGACCTCGACCGCGCCACCCTCGAGGCCGAGCTGGCGGCAACCGTGTCGGCCACCGCGGCCGAGCGGGGCTGGCGCACCGACGGCCCGATCCGGGTCCACCTCGTCGACAGCACCACGGTCGGGCAAGGCTCGATTGCCTGCACCGCGACCAGGGCACCCGGGGGTCTCTCCCCATGGGGCCAGCTCATCGAGGAACGCGGCCCCCGCCACTACCTCTTCGGCGACAACCGGATCCTCGTCGGGCGGGCCGACGACACCGACGTCACCCTCGAAGAGGCGGAGGTGTCCCGCTACCACGCCCTCATCTTCCGGGAGGCTGGCCGGATCTGGATCGCCGACCTCGACTCCGCCAACGGCACCACCCACAACGGGATCAGCCTCGGGGCCGAACCGGTGGCGATCGCCCCCGGGGACCTGTTGGGATTCGGACCCGCTACCTTTGCCTTCCGCGCACTCTCGTAGGAGACCGATTGCCGGCACTCTTCCTCAACCTGCTCAAACTGATCTTCCTCGCCCTCGTCTACCTCTTCTTGTGGCAGATCGGGCGGTCGATCGGTGCCCACATCGGCCCCACCCAATCGAGCCGCCACGGCAAGATGACCGGTGAGCTGGTGGTGGTCAGGTCCGACTCGTTGAGTGGCAAGCGCTACCCGCTCGGCGCCCCCATCGTGTTGGGTCGTTCCGACGAGGCGGATATCCTCATCGATGACCCGTACGCCTCCGACTTCCATGTGCGTATCGGGCTCCAGGACGGAGCGATGATGCTCAACGATCTCGGCTCGACCAACGGAACCTATGTGAACGGCCGGAGAGTCACCGTTCCCATCAGCCTCGGCAAGGGCGACGCGGTGCAGATCGGCAAGACCATCCTCGAGGTGCGATGAACTACAGCTGGGCAACCGCCACCCATGTCGGGCACGTCCGAGCCGGCAACGAAGACTCGGTCCATCCCGACACCGACGGCTCGGGAGAAGGGCCCCTGCTCGTCGCGGTCGCCGACGGGATGGGAGGCCACGTCGCAGGTGAGATCGCGAGCCGGGTCGCCATCGAAGCCGCCACCGCCGAACCGGCCGACGTGGTCACCCCCGCCGAGCGGGTCGGCGCCGCCAATGACGCCGTGATTCGGGCCGTCGAGAACGACGCCAGCCTCTCCGGCATGGGCACCACCCTCACGCTCGGGATCTTCGACGAGGACGGCACCCTCTGCATCGGCCACGTCGGCGACAGCCGCGTCTACCTGCTGCGCGACGGCTACATCACCCAGGTGACCACGGACCACACCCTCGTCAACGAGATGGTGGCCCGCGGCCAGCTCACCCCGATCCAGGCCCAGACCCACCCCCGCCGCCACCTCCTCACCCGCGTCATCGGGATGGCCGACGTCGACGCCGAAGAGATCGAGCGTCAGCTCCAGCCCGGCGACCGGGTCCTGCTCTGCTCCGACGGGCTGACCACCATGATCCCGGACTACCAGATCGCCGAGATCCTCCACACCGCCGCCTCACCCACCGAGGCCGCCTGGTCGCTCGTCGAAGCCGCCAACTCGGCGGGGGGAATGGACAACACCACCGTCGCCGTGGTGGACGTCGCGACATGACCCGCAACGCCGAAGCGGCGCTGCTGGTCGCGGCGGCGCTGCTGGCCGCCATGGGCGTTGCCCTCGTCAACTTCGCCACCGGAGCCGGGTTCGACGCCCAGGTCGCCCTCACGTTCCTCGTGTTCCTCGCCGCGTTCGGGGTGGTGCACGGGGCGCTGCGACGGTGGGCGCCCGAAGGCAACCCGTACCTGTTCCCGATCGCGGCGTTCCTCACCGCGATCGGCTTCACCGAGATCTACCGGCTCGATCACCGGCTCGCCTCCCTACAACGCTGGTCACTGCTGGTTGCGGGAGGAGGAGCGGCGCTGGTGCTGTTCCTACTGCGCGACGAGGGCGTGCGGGTGCTGCGCCGCTTCCGCTACCTGTTCCTGGCCGCGGCGGTGGCGCTGCTCCTCCTCCCGCTGCTCCCCGAGTCGTGGCCGCTGCGCGGCGCCGAAGTCAACGGATCCCGACTCTGGGTCCGGCTCGAACTGCCCTTCGGACCCCGCACCCTGAGCTTCCAGCCGGGTGAGATCGCCAAGCTGTTCCTC
>JASFUV010000196.1:0-3803 GCA_050050155.1 Acidimicrobiia bacterium
CCGGGATCTCGTAGACGGTGGGGCCGTTGAGGTACATGAGCCGGAGCCGGACCGCGGTGCGGCCGCTGCGGCGGCGAATGAGCAGGGCGTAGATCTTGAGGGCGAAGAACGCCGGGATGGCGTAGCGTTCCGGCGGCGCCTTACCCGTCTTGTAGTCGGTGATGACGAGCCCGTCGTCCGCTTCCTCCATCCGGTCGAGGATGCCGCGAATGGTCATGTCCCCGAGCGATTCGGTCATGTCGAGTTCGCGATCGAGCGGCTCGAGCGCGGTGGGATCTTCGACCCCGAAGTAGTTGGCGAGGATGGCGAGGCTCTCGATGCCCCAGGCCCGCTCCTCTTCGACGTCGTCGAACAGGGTGGGGAACTCCTCGGGCTTGAGCTCCTCCCATGCCTCGCGGAAGAGATCGAAGAGGCGATCGGGCGTGCGCTGCGCCGCCGGGAGGTCGAAGAGGCGTTGCAGGGCGAGATGGGCGGTCGTGCCCCGCGCCTGGTACACGGTCGGGGGCATCTCGATGTGATCGATCGCCTTGAACTTGAACAGCTGCGGGCAATGCTTGAAGTCGCTCGCCCGGCTGGGGGAGAGGGTCTCCAGGAGTGCCGGGGGATCCACAGTCGTCGTGGCGGGGTCGCTCATCACCATGTCTCGACTATACGTCGTCGCCGTGACGAAATCACAGGGATGTAGTTCTCCAGGCAGAAAGCGGGAAAAGAATCGCAATTTCGCGAAAACCAGGGAGCGATCTCGGTTGACGGTCCCGGGATGCGTCGCATAACTTGCGGTTCCCATACAGGGGCTCCACCTTCACGGGGGAGCGCCTCGGGACACCCCTCCTTCGGGAGGCGCAAGGGTTCGACGGGAAACCGCCGGGCTCGAGTCTCGGGGCAACCGGGCATCCGGTTCGCCGGAGGTCCGGAGCGGAGCGGCTTTCGGGTCGGTCCGCACCCGCCGGGACTTCGGTTCTGGCGACGTCGGTTGGCTTCGGTCATACCGACCCGTCCCGGGAGGGGCTTCGGCCCCGCCGAGGGACAGGTCCGAGAGGACGACCCAGAGGGTCCATGAGGCGCAAGCCGAGGGCTCACTGGGTCGTCCTCGGGCCGTTTCTGGGGCCATTTCCGCCCAATGCCTCCAACCCAGGGTTGAGAGGCCGCAAAACCGTGTACTGGAGCCCAGGGTTGGGAGCATGGCGCATCGTCGCGGGAGGCGGGACGTAGGCTGGGCGCGACGAGCGAAGGAGCGTGCGATGCGGTTTGGGGCATTCGTCCCGCAAGGCTGGAAGATGGACCTCCAGGGCCAGCGGACCGACGAGCAGTGGTCGTCGATCCGGGCGGTCGCCCGCCGTATCGAGCGGGAGCACTACGAATCCCTCTGGGTGTACGACCACTTCCACACCGTCCCCCGGCCCACCCTGCAACCGACCTACGAGGCGTGGACCCTGATGGCGGCCCTCGCCGCCGTCACCGACACCGTGCGCCTCGGCCAGATGTGCACCTGCAACGGCTACCGGCCGCCGTCCTACCTCGCCAAGGTCGCCGCCAACGTCGACGTGATCTCCGGGGGACGCCTCGAGTTCGCCATCGGGGCCGGCTGGTACGAGCAGGAGTTCAACGCCTACGGGTACGAGTTCCCCAAGGCATCCGTCCGTATCGGCCAGCTCCGCGAATCGGTGGAGATCATCAAGGCGATGTGGACGAGCGACGACGCCAGCTACCAAGGCACCTACTACCACGTCGACGGCGCCATCAACCAGCCCGCGGCACTCCAAGATCCCCATCCGCCCATCTGGATCGCGGGCGGCGGTGAGAAGCTCACGCTGCGTCTGGTGGCCGAGCACGCCGACTACGCCAACTTCCACGGCGACATCGCCACCTTCCGCCACAAGTCCCAGGTTCTCGCCGACCACTGCGAGGCGGTGGGGCGAGACTTCGGTGAGGTCGGCCGCACCTACCACCCCGAGGTGGTCGTCGCCGAGAACGAGACCGCCCTGGACGCCGTCGTCGGCCGGGTCGCCGCCCAGCGCGAGATGGCGCCGGACGCGTACCGTGCCGCGCAGCTCGTCGGGACCCCCGAGCAGGTTGTAGAGCGCCTCGCCGCCTACGACGAGGCGGGGTGCGTCTATACCATCTGCTATTTCGGCGACGCCGCCTGGGGGGATTCCATCGAGGTGTTCGCCGAACGCGTCATGCCCCATCTCGCGTCCTGAGCCCCTCCACCGTGGGGCGGTCGGGATGGTCGCGAAACAAAATGACAACACGCGAAAACCAACCATCCAATTCGCTTGACCGACCCCGGGGCGAGCGCGTACATTGCGTGAGTCGTTGACGGGGCAACCCGTTCGGCGGCCCCGGAAGCCCGCAAGGGTGGATGGGGGTTCGGTGGCCCGCAAGGGTCGGCGGACCGGTCTGGAAGGACCGTCCACTCGTAAGGGTGGGCAGCGTTCCTCTTCGGAGGGGCGCCGGAGTCGAGCCTTCGGGTTTGGCACCGACCGGATGGACCAAGCCCACTTCGGCTTCGGCTGAGGTAGGTCGATCGGTCAGGCCGCAAGGCAGGTCCGATCTGGGAATCCCGAGAGGGTTGACGCTTCGGCCGACGCTCCCTCGGGATTCTCGCGTGTGGGGCCCTCTCGCCTGGACTCCACCTGCGCCGCCGAATCATGGCCCCGCCCCGAGGCACGACGTATGATCCCTGTATGCCGTACCCAGAACGCCTCCTCACCGAAGGTGAGGTCATTGTCTCCGAGTTCCGCCCGCACTGGCGGCTACTCGTGTTTCCCGTGCTGTGGGTGGTCGCCGCCATCGCGGCGATTGTCCTCGTCTACCAATGGATCCCACCCGAGAACGGCACCGCCGACCTGATCACCTCCCTGGTGATCGTCGTCGCGCTGTTCCCGGTGGCGGTCGTTCCGTTCTTCCACTGGTGGTTCACGGCGTACGTGCTCACCAACGAGCGTCTCATCACCCGCAGCGGGATCATTGCCCGTCGGGGGATCGAGATCCCGCTGGAGAACGTCAACGACGTGACGTTCCAGCAGAACATGCTGGAGCGCCTCCTCAAGTCGGGGGACCTGCTCATCGAGTCGGCAGGCGAATCCGGACAGAGCCGGTTCTCGGACATCCCGGAACCGGAGTCATTCCAGTCGCTGCTCTACCGGACCCGGGAGGATCGAACCCGCCAACTCCAGACGGACGGCGGATCCACCCCGGCCGACGCCACCGAGCAGCTCGAGCGTCTCGCTCGGCTCCACCGGGAGGGGTCCCTCAGCGACGAGGAATACGAGCGGTCGAAGCGGTCGATCCTCGACGAGATGTAGCCGTCACGCGACGAGGCGCGAGACCGTCGGGTCCCGCGCCTCGCGCTGCGCTCGTCTACAGACCGGGGGCTACGACCCGGCGCGCTTGAAGTGGGCGAAATCGATCGGGAGCGCGACCCGGTCGAGCGCCTCGTTGATCACTTCACCCATCGCCAGGTAGAAGGCGCTGGCGCCACACACGATGCCTTCCCAGCCGGCGATCTTCGTGATGGTGGTCGATTCGGCCCACTCGCCGATGGCGAGGAGGAAGAACAGGATCGCCAGCGTGGCGAACACGATCCTCAGCATCAGAACGCCGCGCAGCGTCCCGAAGAACATGAAGAGCGTGAAGACGCCCCACAGGAACAGGTACCAGCCCATGAAGCCGGTCGGGGTTGCCTCTCCCAGACCCAGCTCGGGCAACAGGACCAGGCCCACGAGGGACAGCCAGAAGAGCCCGTACGACGTGAACGCCGTCGTCGCGAAGGTATTGCCCCTCCTGAACTCCATCTTCCC
>JASFUV010000197.1:0-3799 GCA_050050155.1 Acidimicrobiia bacterium
TCGGCTGGTGAGCTTGATGGCCTCGGCGCTCCCACCCCGGTGCAGGTTGGAGCGGAACTCGTCGGGGGCGCCCTGCCGGCGCATGGCGGCGACGACCTTGCCGCCGACGACGAAGGCGCGGATGTCGGCGCCTTTGGCCTCCGCGATGAATTCCTGGACGAGGATGTTGGCATCGAGCTGGCGGAAGGCGCCGATCACCGACTCGGCCGCCTTGCGGGTCTCCGCCAGGACGACGCCCAGGCCCTGTGTGCCCTCCAGCAGCTTGACGACCACCGGGGCCCCGCCGACGACGTCGAGGAGGCCGGCGATGTCCTGAGTGGAGTGGGCGAAGCTGGTGACCGGCATCCCGACCCCGGCGCGGGCGAGGAGCTGCATGGAGCGCAGCTTGTCGCGCGCCCGTGTGATCGCCTGTGACTCGTTGGCGGGGTAGACGCCCATCATCTCGAACTGGCGCACCACCGCGGTCCCGTAGAACGTGTAGGTGGCGCCGATGCGGGGGATGATGGCGTCGAACGAGAGTTGCTCGCCCCGGTACAGCACGCTGGGCCGGGTCGAGGTGATGTTCATGTAGCAGCGCAGGTAGTCGACGACCTGTACGTCGTGGCCGCGGGATTCGGCACTCTCCCTGAGGCGTGAGGTCGAGAAGAGCGAGGCCTTGCGCGACAGAATGCCGATGTTCATGGGGTGTCCTTCGGGTTGCCGGCCAGGTAGGAGCGGCCGGGATCGACGAGGAAGCGGTTTCGCACCGCCTGGCGGCCGAGGAGCATCCGGAACCCCATGCTGTCGCGGCGGGTCAGAGTCAGCTCGACCTGCCATGCCTCCGTGCCCAGGGTGACGGTGGTGAGAATGACGGGCCGCACCTCGGTGCGGCCGCTCGAGCTTCGGACGTGTCGTTCCTCGATGACGGGAGCTTCGGCCCGTACCGTCGGACGGGTGCGGCGCTGAAGGGGATGCAGCGAGAACCGGACCCAGGGGATGCCGTCGCGTTGGTCTCGTTCCAGGTCGAAGGCGTGGAGGGCCGAGGAGCGCGCCCCGGTGTCGACTTTGGCCTTGAGGGCATCGACATCGAGGTCGGGCAACCCGATCCACTCTCGCCACCCGATGACGCGTCTTGTCACGGCCGGCGGGGGGGTCGGCGGCCCCGCGCCTGGACACCGCCGCAGCGGGGTCCGGACACGTCCGGCATCGTCGGGCCGGTCGCGGTCACGTGGCTGTCCCGGCCCTCATGGCGGCCGGCGTCGTCTTGCGGACGCCAGTGGGGAACCGGCCACCGATCTGATAGAGGGTGTCCTTCCAGCCCTTCCTGCCGAGATCGGGGGTGTCTTGGGCGAGGATCTGGATGAGCGGGTGGAACACGGGCTGTCCTTCCTGAGGTTCTTGGCGATTACCGCCGCGTGTTGACACCAAGATACTTGGCGGGTGGGAGGTCTCCATGACGATGACACCGACACCGTACGCGAGGGGCGCCGGGTGGTCCGGCCCGGTCTCGATGCCTCGACCACCGGTGGGATAGCGGCGCGTCTCGATCGCCTCGCGCAACCGGGAGGGTGGGGCGACACCCCGAGACCCTGACGACGGCCGGCGCGAGCGGCTGGCGCTCCTGCTGCGGCGGCTCCTCGTCGATTCCGGCGACGTCTGAACGGCGCGAGCGGGCGACACCGATCGGTTTGTCGCAGAACTAGCGACGGAACGCCGCCCCAACGAAGACACGATTCTGCGGTTTCGTCAACCGGACCACCGTATGGATCGGACCCGAATCCGTGGTCAGCAGCGACCCGTATCGGCGGTGGATGGCGTCGATGTCCTCGAAGATCCGGACGTGCGCAGCCGCGTCGTAGTTCGGCACGGTGTACACCACGAGTGCCCCCTGGGGGAGCGATGCCAGCAGCCCTACATCGTCCTCGATGTGCTCGAGGACCTCGGTCACGATGAACGTGTCGAACTCCGGGAACCTCGCTCGGATACGCCCCTCGCGCACGTCGCCGACCTCGAATTCGAACTCGGGCACGTAGCGTCGCGCCTCAGCGATCCGGTTTGGCGAGAAGTCGACTCCCCAATACGACGTGACTCCGTGGTAGGTGAGGAGACGGGCGAAGCGCCCGGTCCCGCAGCCGAGATCGGCGACGCGGCAGGAGGGGGTGGGGACGAGCGTGGCCGCCACCTGGTAGAGATCGAGCCACGGGCTCTTCTCGAGTGGCACGAGGAAGTTCTCGAGGTTCTCGTCGTAGAACTCGGCGGACATCTCCTGTCCCATACCGACCTTCTCCCTGATCGAGTGTTGCGGCGCGGCGATGCTCGTATTCGCGAGACCGGGGACGCTCACCCTAGTAGCGCCCCCCATCCGTCCCGGGCTCCGCGGTGGGACGGCTCCGTCACGAGCCGGGAGTGGCGCCTGGCCCTCGCTGGTGGCACGATGCGCCGATGGCACCTGAACCGGTGACCGTGGAGCGGGCGGCCGCCGGCGATGCCGGCGAGATCCTCGTCTTGCAGCGCGCCGCCTACCAGAGCGAGGCGCTGCGCTACGACACCCCGCGACTCCCGCCCCTCACCCAGACGCTCGACGAGCTGCGCCGCGACTTCGACGAGCAGATCGTGCTCAAGGCGACGATCGGGGGCCGCATCGTCGGGTCGGTGCGCGCCCGGGTCGATGGGGACACCGGCTTCATCGGCCGCCTCATCGTGGCGCCCGACCTGCAACGGCAGGGCATCGGGTCCCGGCTCATGGCCGAGATCGAGGCGGCGCTGGGTCCCCGGGTGGCTCGATTCGAGCTGTTCACCGGCGACCGCAGCGAAGGCAACCTCACTCTCTACCGCCGCCTCGGCTACACCGCGTGCGGCCGGCGCCCGGACGTCGACGGCGTCACGCTCGTGCTCCTCGAGAAGTTGCGTCCGACCTGATCACCCCTCGTCGGCGCCGCCACCGGCCCGTGCCGTGTTGGCGGCGATGGCATCTCGTACGAACCTGGCGAGCCCTGGGGCGAACGCGTCCCAGTACTCGGCGAACCGCGGGTCGGCGGCATACATCTCCCCGAGGCCGGCGTGGATCTGGTGCGAGCACGGGTAGTACCAGCGGTCGATGTGGAGCCTGTGCTCCTCGGCGAGGTCGGCGACCTTCGACGAGCGTGGGTCGTCTCCGGCGACGAGGCACTCCGCCAGCCGGCGAGCGATCCCGTCGGCTTCCGCCTTGATCTCCCGCCAGCGAGCGGCGTCGTAGGTGGCGGTACGCCGGCGCGACTCGTCGTACTCCGGACCCGACCACCGTTCTCTCGCCTCGTCCTCGTAAGCGGCGGGATCGAAATCCCCGAAGACTTCGAGCATGGATTCTCCGGTCATGATGACTCCTCGTTCCTGGGCGGCGATGGCGTCGTCCACCGCGCCGATCATCGCCGTGAGATGCGCCCGGCGGGTCGCGAGCAGATCCCGCTGGTGCCGGAGGGCGGCGCCCCGATCGAAATCGGGGGCGTCCATGGCGCGGCGGATCTGTTCCAACCCGAACCCCAGTTCCCGGTAGCACAGGATCTGCTGGAGGCGGGCGCAGTCGGCGTCGTCGTAGAGGCGGTAGCCCGCGTCGCTCCGCCCGGCGGGGCGGAGCAGCCCGATCCGGTCGTAGTGGTGCAGGGTGCGCACCGTGACCCCGGCGAACCGGGCGACCTCGCTGATCGTGTAGGGCATGAGGACCTCCGCCCGGGAACGTAGACCATGACGTTACGTCAAGGTCAAGGGCTTCGAGGGAGGGATACCGCGCCGTGTCCCGTTCTCCCGGCGGCGCCGGCCGGGTCGCGTGAGGACGAGGCCGCCA
>JASFUV010000198.1:0-3791 GCA_050050155.1 Acidimicrobiia bacterium
GGCGTAGTCGCCGAAGGTGTGGAAGGTGGGGAGGGTCGCGAGCTGGGCGCCGGCGGCGTCGACGATCTCCTGGCGGCCGTAGCCCACGGTGTTGTACCAGAGCCCGGCGGTGCCGTCGAGGTAGCGCTTCCCGTCGCGGTCGGTGACGTAGACGCCGTCGCCGCGGACCATGACCAGCTCGTGACCGTCGACCTGAGCCATGTTGGCGAAGGGGTGCCAGAACGCTCCCATGGGGGGCGATGGTAGTTCCCGGATCGGCCGGGAGCAGGCCCGGCCGCGGCGGCCGATCCGGCACGTAGCATGGCCGGGTGGAACTCTCCGATGTCGAGCTGCGCGTGCTGGGGTGCCTCGTCGAGAAGCAGATGACGACGCCTGCGACGTATCCGATGACGCTCAACGCCCTGGTGACCGCCTGCAACCAGCGTTCCAACCGGTCCCCGGTGGTCGACTATGCCCCGGTCACCGTCGACGACGGGATCGAGCGGCTCCGGGAGCGGGGACTGGCGAGGACGGTGCACGGCAAGGGGGACCGTGCCCTCAAGTACCGCCATGTGGTCGACGAGGTGTGGCGCCTCGACGCCGCCGAGGTGGCCGTGCTGGCGGTGCTGATGCTGCGGGGGCCGCAGACCCCCGGCGAGCTGCGCGCCCGCACCGTGCGCTACACGCCGTTCGCCGGCGTCGGTGCGGTGGAGGACACCCTGCGGGGGTTGGGTCGGCGCGACGAGCCGTTGGTGGAGCGGATGGCGCGCCGTCCCGGCGAGAAGGAGTCCCGCTACCGGCACCTGGTCGGCGCCGCAGACGGGCCGGCACCGGACGAGCCGGAGCGCGGCGCCCCGGCCGATGCGTCTCCCGGCCGGGTTGGTGAGCTGGAGGCGGAGGTGGCGGCGCTCCAGGAGGCGGTGGCCCGCCTCGAGGAGCGCCTCGACCGGATCGAAGGTCCGGACCTGCCACCTGTGTGAGTGCTCAGCGCACCCCGAACGAGACCCAGGCCTCGTCTTCGAGGGTGTCGAGGTCGCTCTGCAGGACCCCGCCGTCGGAGACGGTGAAGAGCCGGTCGCCGACCACGAGGGAGCGCCGGATCGGCAGCCGCCACCGCAGTTCGGAGTCGGGAATCGCGGGGCCGCCGATCGCGGGGTCCTCGCCGTCGGCCTTCCCCGTCTCGCCGTGGACGATGCGTGCCAGCTCCTCGATGCCGTCCCGGTCGACGTGGACCGCCACCGCGCCGGCGAAGCCGCCCTCGGTCTCGGTGTCCTCGTCCCACCACCAGGTCTGGACCGGGACGACCGCCATCTCGGTCGGCTCCCAGTAGAGGAAGGCGTGGTGGTCCCATTCGACCTCGGACGATCCGTGCTCCAGCGTGTACTGCTGGAGGCGCTGCGGGTTGGCCGGGTCGCTCACGTCGAACAGTGAGATCTGGGTGCCGGTGGTGCGTCCCTCATCGGTGGCGTCCTGCCCGACGCCGAGGAGGAGGCCGTCACCGACGGGATGCAGGTAGGCGGAGTAGCCGAGCAGTTCCAGCTCGCCCGCCACCATCGGATCGGTGGGATCGGAGAGGTCGATGGTGTAGAGGGGGTCGGTCTGGCGGAAGGTGACGACGTAGCCGACGTCGCCCATGAACCGCACCGAGTAGATGCGCTCGCCCTTCCCAATGCCGCCGACCGAGCCGACCTCGACCAGCTCGCCGTCGCGGTCTTCGAGCACCTTCACGTAGCTCTCCGAGTCGATGTCGTCCCACCACCAGTCGGGGGAGTCGGTGGTGGCGACTCGCAGGTCGCCGCCGTACTCCGACATCGACCACTGGCTGAGCATGAAGCCCTGCACCGAGCCGCTGGCGGCGTACACGGTGCGGTCCGGGTCGGAGATATCGAACTTGTGGATCTCGGTGGTGGTGCCTTCCCGAGCTGCGTCGGCGTCGCCGCTCTCCTCGAGCACGGTCCAGTCCATCCAGCGGGTGGTGGCCACGTACAGGGAGGTGTCGGAGGCGTAGACGATGTTGCCGTCGGCGAGGACCCCGACGGAGCTACCGGTGCGGAGCCCCTCGTCGAGGTCGACGGTGAGGACGGTCAGCATGTTGATTCCCGAGAACTCCTGGGGGTGACTCGCCTGGGAGCAGTCGAGCAGCGGTCCCTCGTCGATGACGGTGCCGGAGCCGTTCTCCATGACGTAGTAGGGGACCCAGTTGTCGATGGTGGAGTTGAGCACCAGCTCACGGTTGGCCTGCTCGGCGTCCCGTTCCGCCTTGAGGCCGCTCGCCTCCGGATACACCCACGCCAGCCCGGTGGGGGCGGAGCTGACGACGATGCGGGCGACACCGTCGATCATGCGGGCGCTCACGTAGCTCCCGTCGAGGGTGAGGGTGCGCACCTTCTCCATGTGGGCGGGGTCGCTGACGTCGATCTCGGTGAGCACCGAGACGGTGCTGGCCGGGTAACCGCCACCGCCGCGGACCCCGTATCCGCTGCTGGTCGCCATGACGAGCACCTTGTCGCCCGCGAGGAGGATGTCCTGCGCCCAGCCGTCGCCGAGGTCGAACGATCCGGCGAGGCGGGCGGTGTCGCCGCTGACGTCGATGGTGTACAGCGTGTTGTTGGCGACGGCCACCACGAGGCTGCCGTCGGTCTTGACGATGTCGGGCTCGTCGACGCCGAGTTCCTGGACGTTGGTGCCGGAGAAGTCGACGCCCTTGTTGTCGCCGCCGGCGACGCTCGGGGCGGTGGCGGTGTCGGCGGCGGTCTCCTCCACCGCCAACCGGCCGTCCTCCACGAGCCATCCGCCGTCGTAGCTGAAGCCCCACGGCCCGACCAGGTCGACGGCGTGTTCCTTGACGTAGTCGAGGAAGTCGTCGCAGGCGTCGAACGGCTGGAGGCTGTAGGAGGTGAGTTGCGCCTGGACGGGGGGTTGGGTGACCGCGGTCCCGAGCGTCGTCGTGGTGGCGCCGGAGCTTCCCGTCGGGTCCCAACCGCCGGAGGTGCACGCCGACATCAGCAGCGTGAGGCCGAGCAGGGCGATGGCGGTGCGTTTCATGGTGGCTCCCATGGTCGTGGTGTCTCCTATGGGATGCACCGGGGGGCCTGTCAGGTTCCCGAAGGTTCTCACGACCCTTCCAAGGCCTCGGCGAGGGCGCCGGTGAGGATGTCGTAGCCGAGGGCGTTGGGGTGGATGTCGGGGGGCACGTCGACCATGTGGGTGGTGGCGGCGGCGGTGCCCCGCATCGGGGTGAACCCGTCGGCGACGAGGAACCCGTAGCGCCCGGCGGCGTCGGCGGCGATGGCGTTGAGGCGCTCCAGCGCGCTGTTGCTGCGGGCCTCGAAGGCCACCTCGTCCTCGAACCCGAGGCTGAAGGGGTTGTAGCTGACGAGCACGAGGACGGTGGCGTCGGGGAAGTGATCCGCCAGCTTCCCGAAGATGTCGTCGACGTTGAGGGCGTAGGCGGTGAGGGAACCTTCGATCCGGTCGGTGCAGGCGGGCACGGTGAGGTCTTCGCTGCAGTCGGGGGACGAGAGGTGCCCGAGCAGGTCGTTGGCGCCGATGTCGATCGTGACGTAGGCGACGTCGTGGCCGGTCCCGTAGTCGATGGCGCGGTCGAGTTGCCCGCCGTTGAGCAGGGTTCCCGAGGTTTCGCCGGCGACCCCGAGATCCAGCATCCCGTAGGCGACGCCGTCGCGGGTGGAGATGTGGCGGTGGAAGCGCGACACGTACCCGTCGGCCGGGTCCTCCACCCCGACCGCGGCGGCGAGCGAGTCGCCCAGGGCGAGGTAGGCGGGGTCGCCGGGGGCCTCGAAGCCGTCGGC
>JASFUV010000199.1:0-3783 GCA_050050155.1 Acidimicrobiia bacterium
GACGTCGCCACCAAGATGCTGGACCGGGTCGGGCTCAGCGACAAGATCGCCGAGTATCCGTCGCGGCTCTCCGGCGGCCAGCAGCAGCGGGTGGCGATCGCCAGAGCGCTGTGCATGAACCCCGACATGATGCTGTTCGACGAGCCCACCAGCGCCCTCGACCCGGAACTGATCGGCGAGGTGCTCGACGTGATGCGGCTGCTGGCGAGCGAGGGGATGACGATGATGGTCGTCACCCACGAGATGGGATTCGCCCAGCACGTCGCCGACCGGATCGTGTTCATGGACGGCGGTGTCATCGTCGAGCAGGGTCCCCCCGCCCGTGTGCTGCTCGACCCGCAGCACGAGCGGACCCAGCAGTTCCTGCGGGCCGTCCAGCACGATTAGCGCCGACGGCGGTTCCCGCCGCGGCGCGTACCCTCCCCCTAAGCTGGCCCGGATGCAACGGAAGACGAAGATCATCGCCACCCTCGGCCCCGCGGTGGCGGACCCGGACGCCATCGACCGCCTCGTCGCCGCCGGCATGAACGTGGCCCGGCTCAACTTCTCCCACGGCGACCAAGACGGGCACCGCCGCTTCCTGGAATGGGTGCGGGCCGCCTCCGCCCGCCACGAAGTCCCGGTGGCGGTGCTGCAGGACATCCAGGGCCCCCGCATCCGGGTCGGGACCTTCCCCGAAGGCAGCGTCACCGTCGAACCCGGCACCAGGATCGAGCTGGTCCCGGGCGAGGCGGAGGGGACCGCGAGCCGCATCCACGTGGCGCACCTGGAGAAGGCGTCCCTCCAGCCGGGGGCGCGCATCCTCGTCTCCGACGGGCTCATCGTGTTCGAGGTCGAGGAGTGGGACGGGGAGCGGGCCGTCGCCCTGGTGGTGGAAGGGGGCGAGATCCTCGACCACAAGGGCGTCGCCTTTCCCGGCATCCCGATCGACGTCCCCATCGTGTCCGCCAAGGACGAGGACGACCTGGCGTTCGGAAAGGAGATCGGGGTCGATCTGGTCGCCGCCTCGTTCGTGTCGTGCGGTCCCGACCTGGCCCGGGTCAAGGAGTTGGTGCCCGACACCCCGGTGATCGCCAAGATCGAGAGCACGGTCGGCTACCACAATCTCGACGGCATCATCGCCGAGGCTCACGGGATCATGGTGGCCCGCGGCGACCTCGGGGTCGAGCTGTCGTTCGAGAGCGTGCCCCGCGCCCAGCTCGACATCCTGCGCCGGACCAACGCCCGGGCCCGCGTCTCGATCACCGCCACCGAGATGTTGGAATCCATGACCCACTCGCCCCGTCCCACCCGGGCCGAGGTCACCGACGTGTCGACTGCGGTCCTCGCCGGCACCGACGCCGTGATGCTCTCGGCCGAGACCGCGGTGGGGAAGTACCCGGTGCGGGCGGTTGCAGCCATGGATCGCATCTGCCGGGACGCAGAATCGAATCCCGGCTTCGACGGCAACGCCGGGGTCGAGTTCCTCGAGGACGAGGCCCGCTTCGCCTCCGCCGTCGCCCAGGCCTGCGTGGACGCCGCCTCAAGCCTTGCCTTGAGCACGGTGGTGGTGTTCACCGAATCGGGGAGCACCGCCCGCCTCATCTCCAAGTACCGTCCCGAGGCGGGGATCGTCGCCTACACCCCGCACCCCGATACCTATCGCCGTCTCGCCCTCTACCGCGGGGTCACCCCGTTCATGTTCGCCACGGTCGACTCGACCGACGAGATGATGATGCACGCCGAGCGGGACCTGCTCGCCCGCGGCATCGTCGAACCCGGTGAGGGGTTCGTGCTTGCCGCCGGGGTTCCACCCAACCAGAAGGCGACCACCAACGTGATGCGGCTCGCCAACGCCGGGGGGACCTGACCTCGCGCCGCCGCGATCCGTGCTGGTGGCGGCGCTGGTGATCTCCTAGAGTCCCGCCGCAGGAGGTGCCCGTGGGCCAAACCATCGAGGTCGCAGCCGAGGTGTTGGGCGAGATCGCCCTCTTCTCGACCGACCGCAGCATCACCGGCCAGGACGGCGCCGGGTACACGCGGGACGAGGACGTGGTGCGGCCGACCTTCCCGGCGCAGCTCGCGGCGCGGCTCTTCGCCGCCGACCCGCAGATCGACCACGTCTACGTGGCATCGAACCAGGTCGTGGTGCGGCGCCCCGGCGCGTGGACCGAAGACACCGCCGCGGCCGCCGCGACGGTCATCGCCGAGTTCTTCCGCTACTACCGGGACGAGTGATTCCGGGCGGTTACGAACCTGGATCCGGGCCCGGGTCCGGGGCGACGTAGACACCCAGATTCACCGTCACCGTCTCGCCGGCATCGAGATAGGTGCCGCCCTCCGGGCTCTGCGACACCACCGTGCCGTCTTGCGCCTCGTTGTCCACCGTGATGGTGGGGCCCTGGACGACGTCGAAACCGGCGCCCGACAAGGCTGATTGGGCCGCGGTGAAGTCCTGCCCGATCACCCCCGGGACCAGGATCGGGCACGCGACCTCGGCGTCGGGCATGTTGCACGGGTGCACCTTGATGATGGTCGGGTAGGCGCGGTACCGGTGACTCCACGTCTGCCGCTGCTGGGAGCCGTCGGCGAACGTCATGATGCGGGTGATGTCGATGGCCCACCCCTTGGAGCCCTCGTCGACGATCTCGTCCTCAGGGGTGAGCTCCGGGTCCTCCTCGTAGACCTCCTCCGGGTCGGTGTAGCCGTAGCGGTCCGACTTCTCCGCCTCGCACACCCGGCCCCCGTTGTTGCCGTAGAACTCGACCGTGATCGAGGTGGACGTGTACTGGGTCTTGATGATGACGAGCGCGTCCGAGTCGTTGCGAAACACCAGATCCGGTGTGGGCCACGAGATCGTCGCCTCCCGTCCCTCCGGGTAGCGGGTGAAGTAGTAGCTGTGCGGCTGGTGGGTGACGTCCTCGTAGCAGCCGAAGAACTCGGCGTTGTAGAAGGTGGTGGCGAATTGGCTCACCCCGCCGCCGAAGCTGTCGACCAGTTCGCCGCCGAGGATCATCGGCGCCAGTACGTAGCCCTTCTCCTGGGTCCGTTCCCCGACGTACTGGTTGAGGGAGAACTCCTCGCCGGGCAACACGATGGCGCCGTCGACCGCGTCGGCCATGAGATGGATGTTGGTGACCCGGGCCTGGCCGGCCGGGTACTCGGTGTGGAAGCCGGAGACCTTGGTGATCGGCCCCATCGCCTCGGCGTCGGCGGTGGTGAAGTCCGGCTCGGTGCCCGATTCGAATGGGAACGGGCCGGCGTTGGTGGGGGAGAGGGCGGCCTGACGGAGGGCGGCGGCCACCATGTCGACGTTGAGCAGGGTGGCGTCCCGCGCCGGCTGGAGCGTCACCTGCTCGGTCTCCTCGTCGACGAAGAAGGCGGCGTCGCGGGCCGGCTGCTCGATCTCCTGGCGGTGTGGTTCGAGCAGCGCGGCGAGGGCGTCCTCGTCGAACCCGACCGTCAACTCCGGCGGCGAGGCGGAGGTGACCCGGCTCACGAACATGTCGGTGAGCTGCTCGGTGGGGAACGTGATCGATACCTCCGGGTCGCTGGCGACCAGCGTCACGGGTCCGTCGAGGAGCCTCCCCGCCTGGCCGACGGCGGCGTCGACGTCGGCGCGGGTGAGGTCCGGTTCCAGCACCTTGGTCGGCAGGGTCGGCACCGAGCGGTCGAGGGTGCTCACGGTGGCGAGGACGATGGCCTCGGCGGTGTCACGGTCGATGCCCTCCCCGGCGCGGGGATAGTCGGGGAGCACCCTGCCGGCGTCGATGACGACCCCGCCCTCGTAGGCCGGTTCATCGA
>JASFUV010000200.1:0-3763 GCA_050050155.1 Acidimicrobiia bacterium
TGCGCCAGGTCGGCATCCCCGACCCCCGCCGCCGCCTCCGCGCCTACCCACACGAGCTGTCGGGAGGGATGGCGCAGCGGGTCATGATCGCCATGGCGCTCGCCGCAGGCCCGGAGCTCCTCATCGCCGACGAGCCCACCACCGCCCTCGACGTCACCATCCAGGCCCAGATCCTCGATCTGATGCGTCATCTCCGCGATGACCTCGGCACCGCCATCATCGTCATCACGCACGACCTCGGGGTGGTCGCCGAGATGGCAGACCGGGTGGCGGTGATGTACGCCGGGGAGATCGTCGAGGAGACCGACACCGACCGCCTCTTCGCCAACCCGAAGCATCCCTACACGAAGGGCCTCATCGGCTCGATCCCCGTCGCCGGATCGCGCCGGGAGTGGCTCGACGTCATCCCGGGACGGGTCCCCAACCTGGTGGATCTGCCCCCCGGCTGCCGCTTCGCCCCCCGCTGCCAGGCCCGGGTCGACGCCGGGCTGGAGATCTGCACCGTGGAGGAGCCGCCGCTGATCGATGACGAGCATGATCACGCGGTGCGGTGCTGGCTCTATCACGAGGGGGCGAAGTGACCGATCGGGTCCCCCTGGTGGCGGTCGAAGGGCTCTTCAAGTCCTACCCGGTACGGGGCGGCGCCTTCCAGCGGGTGGTGGGCAACGTGCAGGCGGTCGACGGGGTCGATCTCGAGATCTTTCCGGGGGAGGCCGTCGGCCTGGTCGGGGAGTCGGGCTGCGGCAAGTCGACTCTGGGGCGGCTCCTGCTCCGTCTCGAGGAGCCCGACGCCGGCACGGTACGGTTCGACGGCGTCGACCTGGCCGGCCTCAGCGCCAAGGAGCTGCGGCAGCTGCGCGGCAAGATCCAGCTCATCTTCCAGGATCCGTTCTCGTCCCTCGATCCCCGCACCTCGGTGGGGGAGAGCATCGCCGAAGGTCTCCGGGTCCAGGGTGTGCCCCGCGCCGAGCGCAGCGCCAGGGTCCGTGAGACCCTGGAGATGGTGGGCCTCGAGCCGTACCACGCCCGCCGGTTCCCCCACGAGTTCAGCGGCGGGCAGCGCCAGCGGATCGGGATCGCCCGCGCCTTGGCGGTCGATCCCCGCTTCCTGGTCCTCGACGAGCCGGTCTCGGCGCTCGACGTGTCGATCCAGTCGCAGATCCTCAACCTGCTCAAGGAGCTGCAGCGAACCCTCGACCTGACGCTGCTGTTCATCGCCCACGACCTGTCGGTGGTCGAGCACCTCTGCGACCGGATCGCGGTGATGTACCTGGGGAAGGTCGCGGAGGTGGCGTCCCGCGACGACCTGTTCGACCGGCCCACCCACCCCTACACCCAGGCGCTGCTGTCGGCGATCCCGATCCCCGATCCCACCCTGCGGCGGGCCCGCATCCTCCTCGAGGGCGACATCCCGAGCCCGCTGGACCCACCAACCGGGTGCCGGTTCCACACCCGCTGCCCGATCGCCGAGGACGGCATCTGCGATGTCGAAGAGCCGCTGATGCTGCCTGTGGCGGAGGGCTCCGATCACGCCGCGGCCTGCCACCTCCGCACCGGGGCGTACACCCATCTCGACCCGATCCCGAGCGGCTCCGACCCGTCCTGACCTCAGCGCGCCGTCGCCAGATGCCGCGGGGCGAGCGCGGCGCCGAGGGCGAGGGTCTCCGCGTCGATGACGCCGGGGCGGAGCTCCGCCCACTGCGCCAGCTCGTCGAGCACCGCCCTGCGGGTTGCCTCCACCGTCACCCCCGGCTGCACCACGGCGAGCGACCCCGTCGTCTCGGGTCGCCACGGGATCTCCAGCGCGGCGTAGACGCCCGTGAGGACATCGCGCACCAGGTCGGCCCGGTCCACCACGACGACGCCGCCGACGTGGGCGGCCCGGCGCGCCAGCCGCTGGCCGACCCCCATCAGCTTGAGCCGCCCGTCGTGGTGGACGCTGAACTCGCCGGGGCAGTACTCGCCGGGCACCTCGCCGACGGCGGCTTCGATTCCGAGGCGGGCGAAGGCACCCACCATGAGGCTGGAGAGGGCGGCGAACCGAGCCCGGATGCCGACACGGGGATCCGGGTCGGGAATCGTCCAGGTGAACGACAAGGTGGCCTCGGTGAAGGCGGCGGCCCGTCCGCCTGCGATCCGTTCGATCGCGGCGAAGCCGGCGTCGTGTGCGGCGGCGATGGCGGCCGGGTACCCGGTTTCGAGGCGGTCCCTGCGCCCGAACGCGACCACCCGACCCGGCACCGCGAGCTGGAACGTCTCGGGAACCTCCCCGTCGGAGGCCCGCTGCAGGAGGGCGTCGGCGGCGCCGATGTCGAGCGGGGACGGTGCGGCGGGGAGGTCATCGAGCACTCGGATCACGCGTCTGGAGGCCATGAGGTGGGAGCGTAGCGGTGGCGAGGGGAACCGATCGCGGGCGTTGATCGATGCCACCGGTATCCTGCGCGGCTGGAACGAAGCCGCGGCACCGTGTGATCCGGTGTGGAGGACTGTGTGAGACGAACCGCAGGAGTGGTGCTGGTGCTGGCGCTGTTCCTCGCCGCGTGCGGCGATCAGGGATTGCTCGACGGCCTCGGCGACCGGTCGCGGGAGATCGTCTACGGGGACACCACCACCACGACCACGATCGTCGTCGACGACGGCGAGTCGGCGCCGTTGGGAGCGATCAAGGCGACCGACGTCACCTGGTACAACGACGATCTGGGTGAGGCGGCGCCGGTGCCGATCCCGTCGGTCGTGATCGCCGACGTGTGGGATCGGGGCGACCGGATCAACCGCTACATCCAGGCGAGCCGGGCCGAGATCGCGGCCGCCTTGCCCGAGCTCGAGTTCCCGGCGCTGATCCCCGACGACGTCGGCTGGGTGACGAGCCAGCTCGTCTTCGACACCGCCTCGGCCACCCTCGATGCCGGGACGTCGGCCGCCTTCGGGCTGTGGAGGGTCGAGCCCTACAGCGTCGACGAGGGCGACGTCGCGGTGCTGCGGGTCGGGACCGCCACCGCATCCGACCGCGAGACCGCCGGCGAGGTCCGTCACGAGGTCGTCGCCGACGGCAACAGTCTCATCTGGGTGCGGGGCAGCTACCGCTACGAGCTGTTCTGCCGCTCCAGCCTCGCCGACGAGTTGTGCGAGCAGATGGCCGACGCGGCGGCACCGCTCGCCGACCAGCTCCCGGCGCTTCCCGCCGGCGAGGCCCCCGCCGACGCGAGCGGCGGCTGAGGCCGGGGGAGGTCGGCGCATCCTTCACTCGAGCGGTTGGTGGTCGTACGTTCGCTACGACGACGAGCAGGATCGTCCCCGTATCGAACGCGGCCTGCTGCGCCGGGTGCTCGGCTACGCCCTGCGCCACCGGGGCCGCATCGTGGTGGTGCTGGCCACGATCGTCGTCATCGGTCTCCTGACGCTGCTCCCGCCACTCCTGATGCGCCAGCTCATCGACCGGGCGATCCCCGACAAGGACCTGACCGCGGTCACCTGGCTCGGGATCGGCATGGTCCTGGTCCCGATCGTCAATGGCGTCGTCGGGGTGGTGCAGCGGCGGGCGTCGGCCACCATCGGCGAGGGCATCATCTTCGACCTGCGCTGCCAGCTGTACGGGCACCTGCAGCGCATGTCCCTCGGGTTCTTCACCGCCACCCGGACCGGAGAGCTGATGAGCAGGCTCAACAGCGACGTGGTCGGCGCCCAGCAGGCGGTCACCGGCACCTTCGTGACCCTCGCGGCCAACGTCTTCAGCGTCATTGCCACCCTGATCGTGATGCTGAAC
>JASFUV010000201.1:0-3746 GCA_050050155.1 Acidimicrobiia bacterium
GCGCGGTCGTCACCGCACCTTCCCGTCGACGACGTCGAGCACGAGCGTGACCGGCCCGTCGTTGACGAGCGAGACGTCCATCATCGCCCCGAACTCACCTCCGGCCACGGTGACCCCCCGGGCGGCGATCATCGCAGCGAACTCCGCGATCAGCGGCTCGGCGATCTCCGGCGGCGCCGCCGCCGCGAAGGAGGGGCGGCGGCCCTTGCGGGCGTCGGCCAGCAGCGTGAACTGGCTGACGACGAGGACGCTCCCGGCGACGTCGACCACCGAACGGTTCATCCGCCCTGCGTCGTCGCCGAAGATCCGCAGGTCACACAGCTTGCCGGCCAAGGCCTCGGCGTCACCGGAGGTGTCGGATGGCGCCACCGCCACCAGGACGAGCAGCCCGGGCCCGATCGCACCGACGGTACGGTCCCCCACCGTCACCGAGGCCCGGCTCACTCGCTGCACCACCGCTCGCATCGTGCCCTTCCGTCGTCGGGTCGAATCTAGCGACGGCGGGACGCGCCGCCGCGACGGGCCGGACGCCGCGGAGCGGCGGACTTCACAGAACCCAGCCGAAGGCCTCGATCAGCAAGGTGACGATCACGCCGGCGATCACGATCCCCAGGCAGATGAGCGGGATGGCGCGCCGCTTCGGGACTCGGAACACCACCGCGGCGAGTGAGCCGCTCCAGGCGCCCGTGACGGGGAGGGGGATGGCGACGAAGGTGACGAGGGCGACATCCCGCAGCCGTTCGAAACGGGCGCTGTGGCGACGCTCGGTGGAGGCGTTGAGCCGATCGAGGAGACGGTGCAACGCCCCCCAATGCCGCTCCGCCCAGCCGGTGAAGGGTGGGAGCAGCCAGAGGATGATCGGCACCGGGATCGCGTTGCCGATCACCGACCAGGCGAACGCAGGCAAGGGCGCCATATCGAGGATCTGACGGGCGAAGGGAAGGGCCCCCCTCAGCTCGAAGATCGGCACCATCGCCAGCAGCATGACCGCCACCGGCTCGGGGATGGGCAGCGACTGGACCCAATCGCGGATCGTGTCGGTCATCGACGGCGGGGGCGCCGCGATCGCGCCGGGAGCGGTCCGGATGCCGGAACGGCCCGGTAGAAGGCGAGGATGGCGTCGGCGACGGCAACGGCGGGTACCCGATACTCGCCGCGGGCGATCGCCGTCTTCAACATCTCGACACGCTTCATCCTCTCGGCCTCCTGCCGATCGCGATGTTGGGTGGAGATATCGGCCGCCGACGGGCCGGCACTTGAATGGGCGTTGCCGTCCTCTGGGCCGGGACGGTCGGGGTGCCGCCGATGATGCCCGCGGTATTCCATGGCCGGCGAGCCTAGCTCCGGGACGCCGGGGGGCTCGTTCATCGCTCCGGGAGATCCGCGCTCGGCGCCGGGGCGGCCGGCTGCGGCGGTGAGAGGAGCCGGAACAGGATCGGCGAGAGGAGGGCGGTGACGCCGACCAGCAGGATGGCGCCGGCTTCGAGGCCCTGGTCGATGACCCCGAGACTGACCCCGAGTTCGGCGAGGGCGATGATGACGCTGAGCTGGCCCGCCAGCAGCACCCCGGAGGCGAGGGCGCTTCGCACCGACAGGCCGCGAGCCATGAGCACGAGGCCGGCGATCAGCTTGGCGGCGATGGCGACGGCGATGAGCCCGAGGGCCCGTCCCAGCACCGAGCCGTCGGCGAGCTCCCCGAGCGGGAACCGCACCCCGACGCCGATGAAGAAGACCGGCACGAAGAACCCGTACGCGAAGCCGGTCAATCGGGCCTCCAACTCCCCGGTCTCCCGGAACACGTAGGCGAAGAGAGCCCCCGCGAGGAACGCCCCCAAGATCGCCTCCACGTTGAGGACGAGGGAGATCCCGACGAAGACGAACAGCAGCGCCAGGCTTGCCCGGATCCCCATCTCGTCGGGATCGTGGGTGGCGAAGAGACGCTCGAAACGCTCCGGGTACCACCAGGCGAGACGGCGGATGGCGAACAGCAACACGGCCATGATGAGGAACAGGGCGGGGACGCCGAGGAGCCGCCACGACACCCCGGACTGGTGCCAGACGCCGAAGACGACGATGGCGGCCGCCGAGAGGAACTCGGCGAGGACGGCGGACACGATGGTGAGTTGCCCGAGCCGACTCCCGGCCTGCCCTGTGGCGCGGAGCGCCGGGATGACGATCCCGAGCGAGGCCGCCGAGGTGAGCAGGGTGAGGAACACCCTCTGACTGACCGAGTCGGTCCCGACGATGCCGAAGCCGATCCAGATGGCCGCCACGGCCACCGCGTACACGACGAGGCCGACCGCGATCGGTCCCCGCCCCTGCCGTTCCAGTCGCTCGAAATCGACCTCGAAGCCGGCAAGAAACATGAGGAGCAGCAGCCCGAGCCCGGCGAGGACCTCCAGGAACGCGAAGTCGGCGGTGCCTTCCCGGAAGATGTTGAGCACCTCGGGCCCGATGACCAACCCGTAGAGGATCTCGAGCACGATCGCAGGCATCCGGAGGCGCCGGGCGATGAGCGGCAGGGTGAAGGCGCCGATTCCGATGAGGAGGAATCCCGACGCGCTCGGCAACCCGGCGCTCTCGACGGCCAGGAGCGGCGTCATCGCTCCGCCGGGACGAGGAGGACCGAGCATTCGGCCCGGCGCACAAGTTGGGAGGCGACCCCGAGCCGCCACGGCGACACCGGCATCTCGGGCATCCCGAGGACGAGGAGCCCGTCCCCGGTCGCCATCTCCTCCATCACCCGGATCGGATTCCCGCGGCGGAGGTGACGGCGGACGTCGAGCCCCTGCACCGCCGCCTCCTCCCGCAGCCAGGCGGTGGCGCGGCGGGCGTCCTCCAGGGCGGCGGCGGACCCTCCGGCGAACGCCGGCGCCACGACCGCCACCCCGTGCACCTCACCGCCGGCGGCCTGGGCGAGGTCGATGGCGGCCCGCGCCGCGGTCTCCCCAACGACGGTGCGACGGGCGGGAACGATGATGCGCCGGTAGGGGAAGCTGCCGCGGGAGACGAGGACGGGGATGCCGGCCGGCCCGTAGGTGCTGAGGAGCTTGGCGACCCTGGTGCGTCCCCGGAGCCGTCCTCCACCTGGCGCCGGCACCACGACGACGCCGACGCTCTCGTCCTGCATCAGCTCGAGAAGGGCCTGGTGGCGGGGCCGGGTGCGGGTCCGCAGCTCGACTTCGATGCCGGGGATCCGCGCCACCTGTTCGAGGAGCGCCTCCATCTCGGTCACCCGATCGGCGTCTCGCTCCGACTCCGGATCGGGGTAGAGCACGATGAGGGACTCGGCGGTGGAGCCGTGGAGCAGGTTGACGGCTTCGGCGACCGGCCCCGCCAGGTCCTCGGCGCCGTCGAGCGCCACGAGGGCACGGTGCCCGAAGTCGTAGGGGAAGCGAGATTCCCCGGACGTGAACGTCTTGATGAGAGCGGCATAGTCGGAGGCGGCGCCGACCACGGTGACCCGGTCGCCGGCGGCGAGCTGGGTGTCGCCATGCGGCACGATGAGGTCGCCGCCGCGCAAGACGGCCGCCACCACCCACGACTCGGCGTGCAGGTCGCGCAGCCGCTTGCCGCGCACCGCGGCGTCGGGCGAGATGACGAACTCGATGGCCTCAGCCCTCCCGTCGGCGAAGGTGGTGGACGCCACCCGCCTCGGATCGATGGCGGCTTCGAGCCGCCGCGCGGTGAGGGCATGGGGTGCGAAGGCCGGGACCTGGATCGCCCGGTAGTCGGCGAGGCGGGCC
>JASFUV010000202.1:0-3732 GCA_050050155.1 Acidimicrobiia bacterium
GAGTCGACAGCGAGATGGCTCGGCGACGCGACATGCAACCTTCCCCTTCTCGTCGATGACACCACAGGCTCGCCCTGGGCAGCTAGAGGCGAAAGGCCCTCCATCCAGTTGATGGCACAGCGGGCGCCGCTCTTGAGCGCCGGCCCAACAACCCGCAGAATGGGCCGATGCTGCTCGCCGACGCCGTCGCCACCTCAGCCGCCCTCACCGCCACCCGATCCCGCACCGCCAAGATCGACCTCCTGGCGGACCTGCTGGGCCGGGCGGGGCGGGACGAACTCCCGGTCGTGGTCGGGTTCCTCTCGGGTGAGCCCCGCCAAGGCAAGGTCGGTGTCGGCTACGCCGCGGTGTTCGCGGTCGACGTGCCTCCCGCCGCCGAGCCGTTGCTCACCGTCGGCGACGTCGACGCTGCCGTCGACGCCGTCGCGGCCGCGAGCGGCGCCGGGTCGCAGGGAACCCGCCGCGACATCCTGACCTCGCTCCTCGCCCGCGCCACCGTGCCGGAGCAGGAGTTCCTCCGCAGGCTGCTGGTGGGCGAGCTGCGGCAGGGCGCGCTCGAGGGAGTCATGGTGGAGGCGATCGCCGGGGTGGCCGATGTCCCCTCCGCCGCGGTGCGGCGCGCCCTCATGCTCCATCCCGACCTCGGCGACGTCGCCCGGACCGCCATTGCCCAGGGGGAGGACGGCCTCGGTCGCTTCCGGCTCGAGGTGTTGCGTCCGGTGCGACCAATGCTGGCCAAGACCGCGACCGACGTGGCGAGCGCCCTCGACGCGATCGGCACCGCGTCGGTGGAGTGGAAGCTCGACGGGGTGCGGATCCAGGCGCACCGGCGGGGAGACGAGGCGATGCTCGCCACCCGCAATCTCAACGACGTCACCGACCGCCTCCCCGAGGTGGCCGAGGTGGTGCGATCCCTCGACGTCGCCTCGGTGGTGCTCGACGGCGAGGCCATCGCCCTCACCACCGCCGGGGAGCCGCGACCCTTCGACGAGACGATGAGCCGTTTCGGCACCGAGGAAGGGGATCCTTCCCGGGTACCGCTGGTCCCGTTCTTCTTCGACGTGCTCGCATGCGACGGGGAGGACCTGATCGACCTGCCGCTCCACGTCCGCCAGGAGGTGCTCGACCGGGTGATCCCCGAACGGTGGCGGGTCCCCCGCATCGTCACCGCCGATCCGGAGGAGGCCGCCGCCTTCCTCGCCGCGGCCCGGGCCCGCCGCCACGAGGGCGTCATGGTCAAGGGCATCGACGGCGTCTACCAGGCCGGCCGGCGCGGCGGCACCTGGCTCAAGGTGAAGCCGGCCCACACCCTCGACCTGGTGGTGCTCGCCGCCGAATGGGGACACGGGCGCCGCACCGGCACGTTGTCGAACATCCACCTCGGGGCCCGCGACCCCGCCGGCGGCGGGTTCGTGATGTTGGGCAAGACGTTCAAGGGCATGACCGACGCCATGTTGCGGTGGCAGACGGAGCGATTCCTGGCGCTCGAGGAGCGCCGTACCCGCAGCACCGTCTTCCTGCGGCCCGAGCAGGTGGTCGAGGTCGCCTTCGACGGGATCCAGGCCAGTCCCCGTTACCCGGCCGGGATGGCGCTGCGCTTCGCCCGGGTCAAGGGCTACCGCCACGACAAGACGGCGGCGGACGCCGACACGATCGACACCGTCCGTGCCATCTTCGAGGGAGGGGCGCCGGGGTAGCGGCGGCCGTTCAGCGCACCGGGACCCGGCGCCATGCGGTACCGGCGAGGGCGATGAGCGCCACGCTGCACACGATCAGCGGCAGCGCCACCCACACCGGGCCGGTGAGGTGCTCGTTGCCGATCCACACCCCCAGGAACACCGCGATCACCGGGTTGGCGTAGGCGTAGCTGGTGGCGAGGGCGGGGCGCACCGCCCGGATCAGGTAGGCGTACGACGAGAACCCGATCAGCGACCCAACCACAATCAGATAGAGCAGCGCCCACCATCCGGAGGCGGCCGGCATCGTATCGAGGCGCTCTCCTCGCACCACCCCGACGATGGCGAGGGCCACACTCCCGCACAGCATCTGGATCGCGGACGTCATGGCGCCGGCAGGCATCTCGGCGTGGCTGCCCCACACCGAGCCGATCGCCCACAGCAGCGGGGAGATCACCACCAGCGCCAGCCCGACCGGGTCGAGCATGAAGTCGCCCTCCCTGCTCAGCAGCACCACCCCGGCGAGACCGACCGCAAGGCCGATCCACTCCGCCCGGGAGGGGCGGTGCCCCCAGAACCCGGCCACCAGGACCGCCCACACCGGAACCGTCCCCACCGCGGTGGCGGTGAGGCCCGAGCCGATGCCGCGTTGCTCCGCGATCGCCACCAGGCCCATGCCGCCGACGAACAGCAAGGTTCCGGCGATGGAGCCGTTGCGCCACTGGATCCGGCTCGGTGTCGGATGGCCCCGGAACCGCAGCCAGGCGTAGAGCACCCCGCCGGCGACGGCGAGGCGGATGCCCGAGCCGATCAAGGCGGGGAACTCCTCGACCAGGTAGCGCACCGCCAGGTAGGTCGACCCCCACACCACGTACAGCGTGATCAGCGCGACCGGCACCAAGCCCCGGGTCGATTGGGTGGTGGAGACGGTCATGGGGTGCCTGTCGTGAGGAAACGGCGAGCCTACCCGTGCCGCGCAGCCACGAATCTGACCTCACCTCCCCGGCAATCCCGGTCGGGCTGGCGGGGCCTGTGCCGGGCCGGAACGGGCCGTGCCAGATCGGCGGCCGGCTCGTTCGGCCTATCCTGCCCACCTGGCAGCCCTCCCAGCGAGGGTCTCAGGAGGAGGATGAGCACATGAAACGATTGATGCGCCTCGCCGTGGTCCTCGCCGCGGTGATGCTGATCGCCACCGCGTGTGGCAGTGACGACAGTGCGGACACGACCACCACCGCGGCGGAGGCAACCACCACCACGATGGCGGCGCCCGACTACGACCTCGTCACCGACGGCACCCTGACGGTGTGCACCGACGCCCCGTATCCCCCCATGGAGATCGAGGTCGACGGTGAGTACACGGGATTCGACATCGAGCTGATGCGCGCCATCGCCGACGACCTGGGGCTCGGCCTCACCGTCGTCAACAGCGGCTTCGACGGCATCACCTCCGGTCTCGCCATGGAGGCGGGGGAGTGCGACATCGCGGCGTCGTCGATCACGATCACGGAGGATCGCGAAGAGAACATCGACTTCGGTGATCCCTACTTCGTCGCCGACCAGTCGCTGCTCGTCAAGAAGGACTCCGGGCTGACGACCCTGGACGACTTCGCCGACGGCCGCAACCTCGGCGTGCAGTCCGGTACCACCGGCGAGCTCTACGCCAACGAGAACGACCCCGGCGCCACCATCGTCTCGTACGAGAACCCCGGTGACCTGTTCACCGCCCTCGACGCCGGCGCCATCGACGGCATCCTGCAGGACATCGTTCCCAACGCCGCCCAGGCGCTCGACGACGACACCATCGAGGTCGTCGAGACCTACCCGACGGCCGAGGAATACGGGTTCGCCACCCAGGAGACGGGCAAGGAAGCCCTCCTGGAGGCGGTCAACGCCTCGCTGCAGAAGATGCGTGACAACGGCACGTACGACGAGATCTACGACGAGTGGTTCTAGGGCGCCTCGTTGACGATCGTATGACGGTTTCGGGGCGGCCCACACGGGCCGCCCCGAGCCGTTAACGTGCCGCCATGTCGCTGACCCAGCTGAGCCCGCGCCG
>JASFUV010000203.1:0-3727 GCA_050050155.1 Acidimicrobiia bacterium
CTGGTCGTCGCGCACGTCGAGGCCGATGAAGTCGACGGTGCCGGCGTACTCGGCGGCTGCCTGTTCCAGGAGGGGAGCCTCGGAACGGCACGGCAAGCACCAGGAGGCCCACACGTTGAGGACCACCGGCCGCGGAGCGTCGGCGAGGCGGGCCGTCACATCGGCTTCGGTGACCACCGGCAGCTCCGGCACCGTGTCCGGGTCGGCGGACGACGCGGCGCAGCCGGCCGCGACGAGCATCGATACCACGAAGAGGAGGCGGAGGCGCATCGGGGAAGTGTACGGGGCGTCGCGAGCCACGGCGCCGCCGGTCAGCCGGCGCGGCGTCGCAGGACCTCGACCACGTCCGCCGGGTCGACGCCGCGCTCGGCGAGGAGCACGAGGAGGTGGTACATCAGATCGGCCGCCTCTTCGGCGACCAGGTCGGCCCGGCCGCCCATGGCGTGATCCTTGGCGGCGAGGAGCACCTCGGTGGCCTCTTCTGTGACCTTGCGGGCGGTGGCGTCGACCCCTCCGGCGAGGAGATGCGCCGTGTAGGAGCCGTCGGGTCGGGTGCGGTTCCGCTCCTCGATCACGGCCCACAGCTCGTCGAGGAACCCGAACCGGGATGCCCGGCCGCCGGTATCGGAGGCGTCTCGATCGGCGACCAGCATGGCGGCGTCGAAGCAGCTGGCGGCGCCGGTGTGGCAGGTGGGTCCGGTGGGCTCGGCCCTGATGAGGAGGGCGTCGCCGTCGCAGTCGATCGCGATGTCGACGAGTTCGAGCAGATTCCCACTCGTCTCACCCTTCCTCCACAGCTCCTGACGGGAACGGCTCCAGAAGTGGACGAGTCCCGTGGCGCGGGTCCGCTCCAGGCTCTCGGCGTTGAGGTAGCCGAGCATGAGGACCCGCCCGGTGGTGGCGTCCTGCACGATGCCGGGCACCAAGCCCTGCTCGTCGAAGGCGATATCGGTCATGGCACCTCCCGCACCGGGATCCCGGCGGCGGCCAGGCCGCGCTTCAGGTCTGCGATGGCGATCTCGCGGCGGTGGAAGATCGACGCGGCCAGCACCGCGTCGGATCGATCGCCGGCGAGGGCGTCGATACAGTGCTCGATGGTACCGGCCCCGCCGGATGCGATGACGGGAACGCCGACCGCGGCGCGGGTGGCGTCGAGCAGCGCCAGGTCGTAGCCGTCCTTCGTGCCATCCCGGTCCATCGACGTGAGGAGGATCTCGCCGGCGCCGCGGCGCACCCCGTCCTCGATCCAGCCGATGGCGTCGATGCCGGTGGGGGTGCGCCCGCCGTGGACGTAGACCTCCCATTCGGGCCGCCCGTCCCGGCGGCGCGCGTCGACGGCGAGCACCACGCATTGCGAGCCGAAGGTGCGGGCACATTCGGTGATGAGGGCCGGGCGCTCCACCGCGGCCGTGTTGACCGAGACCTTGTCGGCCCCGGCCCGCAACGCGGCCCGCATGTCGTCGACCCGGCGCACTCCGCCCCCGACGGTGAGGGGAACGAAGACGTGCTCTGCGGTGCGGTGGACCACGTCGAGCATGGTGTCGCGGCCGTCGCTGGAGGCGGTGATGTCGAGGAAGCAGATCTCGTCGGCGCCTTCGGCAACGTAGCGGGCGGCCAGCTCGACGGGATCGCCCTCGTCGACGAGATCGACGAAGCGGACGCCCTTGACGACCCGGCCGGCGTCGACGTCGAGGCAGGGAATGACACGCTTACGCAGCATCGCCGGCCCCTCCCGTCGTGGCCACGAAGTTGGCGAGGACGCGGAGTCCGGCGTCCCCGGAGCGTTCCGGATGGAACTGCACCCCGACCCGGGTCCCGGAGCGGGCCGCCGCCACGAAGGGCTTCCCGTAAACGCTCTCGCCGATGACGGCGCCGGGGTCGTCCGGCACCGGGGCGAAGCTGTGTACGAAGTAGAAGGTGGAGCCGGACGGGATCCCTGCGAAGAGGGGATCGTCGCGGAGGGAGACATCGTTCCATCCGATGTGGGGCAGCAGCGGTGCCCCTTCGAGCCGCCGCACCGCGCCGGGAATGAGGCCGAGGGCGTGCGAACCGTCTTCGTCGGAGGCGTCGAAGAAGAGCTGCAGGCCGACGCAGATCCCGAGCAGGGGACGGTCCCAGCGGCGCAGCGGCTCCACGAACCCGGCCTCCTCCAGCCGTTCCATCGCGGCGCCGGTGGTGCCGACGCCGGGGAGCACGAGCCCGTCTGCGCCGTCGATCTCGGCCGGCGAGGCCGCCACCGTCACCTCGGCGCCGGCGCGCCGCAGGCCCTGCGCGATCGACACCAGATTGCCGGCACCGTGATCGATGACGGCGATCCGGGTCACGTCGTTCCCTTGGTGGAGGGGATGCCCTCCCGGCGCGGGTCGGCGGCGACCGCGGCTCGCAGGGCGCGGGCGAGCGCCTTGAACGCCGCCTCTGCGAGGTGGTGGTCGTTGCCGCCGGTGGCGGCGACGTGGAGCGTGAACCCGGCGCGGCGTGCCAGTGCCTCGAGCGCGTGGGGGATGAGCTGGGTGCCGAGAGCGCCGATCCGCTCGGTGGTGAACGGGAGGTCGACCACCGTGAAGGGGCGGCCTCCCACGTCGACGGCGGCGGTGGCGCGCGACTCGTCCATCGGCACCGTGGCGGCCCCGTAGCGCTGGATCCCGGCCCGGTCGCCGAGGGCGGCGGCGAACGCTTCGCCGAGGACGAGGGCGGTGTCCTCCACGGTGTGGTGCTCGTCGACGTCGAGGTCACCGGTGGTGGCGATGGTGAGATCGAACAGGCCGTGGTGGGCGAGGGCCTCCAGCATGTGGTCGTAGAACCCGACTCCGGTGGCGATGTCGGCCCGGCCGGTGCCGTCGAGGTCGAGCTGGACCCTGACGTCGGTTTCCTTGGTGGTGCGCTGGATGTCGGCGGTGCGGCTCATGGCAGGATCTGCTCCAGTGTGTCGACGAGTCGGTCGTGTTCGGGGGCGGTGCGCACCGTGAACCGGAGGTAGTCGCCGAGGGGGCCACCGGCGGCGTAGGTGCGGGCGACGAGGGCGCGGCGCATCAGCGAGTCGGCCACCTGGTGGGCTTCGGGCCCGATCTCGCACAGCAGGAAGTTGGTCACCGACGGCACCACCCGCAGGCCGAGGCCGGCGAGACGGTCTGCCAGCACGGCGCGTTCGGTGACGATGGCGTCGACGGTGCGCCGCATGCGATCCTGGTTGGTGAGGGCGTCGACGGCCAGGTCGACGGAGAGGCGCGACAGGCTCCCCGGGGGCCGGATGGCGTCGAGGGCGTCGATGATGGCGGGATGGGCCATCGCCAGCCCGACCCGGGCGCCCGCGAGGGCGTAGGCCTTGGAGAGGGTGCGGAGCACGATGACGTTGTCATGGCGGTCGATCCATGGCGCCCAGTCGTCGCCGGAGAACTCGGCGTAGGCGGCGTCGATCACGACGAGGCCGTCGCAGGCGGCCACCACCGCGGCGACGTCCTCGGCAGGGATCCGCTGCCCGGTGGGGTTGTTGGGGGCGCACAGCCAGACGAGGTCGGCGTTGCGCGCCGCCGCGACGACGTCGTCGACGGGGAGTGCGAAGTCGGGTGCCTCGGTCGAGACCTCTTCATAGGAGGCGCCGGACTGCGCGGTGGCGATCCGGTACAGCGAGTAGGTCGGGGCCGGCGCCACCGCCCGGTCCCGGGCGGTGAGGAAGGCCCGGGCGCAGAGGATGATGAGCTCGTCGACGCCGGCGCCGGGGACGATCTGC
>JASFUV010000204.1:0-3727 GCA_050050155.1 Acidimicrobiia bacterium
TAACGCTGGATGAGTTCGGCGACGACCTCGCGGTCGGTGTCGAGCTGCACCGACACCGGGTCGGACACCATGACATCCTCGAGCCCGGTTCCGGGGCGGGCGAACACCAGCTCCCGGAACGGGGCGACGCCGACGAGGCGCCCGGCGTCGTCGACCACGTAGACGTAGGTGAGGTTGGATCCGAGCTCGTCGTGGAGCCGGCGCAGCGATTCGATCGCCTCCCCGGCGGCGATGCCGCGGGGGAGGGAGGCGATGTCGGTGGTCATGAGGCCGCCGGCACTGTCCGGGGGGTAGATGATGAGGCGGTTGATCTCCCGCCTGGTGTCGGGATCGAGGGCGGCGAGCACCGCGTTGCGGGATTCCTCTTCGAGGGCGGCGAGGAGGTCGACCGCCTGGTCGGTCTCCATGCCGGCGATGTAGCCGGCCGCCTCTCCGGGATCCATCTCCTCGAGGACGTCGGCGGCCGGCTCGGGGCGCATCTCGTCGAGGATGTCGGCGGCGTCGGCGGCCCGGAGCGCTTCGAGCAGGTCGGCGGCGCCTTCTTCGTCGAGGGCTTCGAGGATGTCGGCGGCGCTGTGGGGGTCGACCTCGGCGATGCGTTCCCACTCCGCCTGGTGGGTGTCGAGGTACTCCTCGGCCTCAACGGGGCTGCGATGGGCCAGGTCACGGATGGCGGAGGCCACCCGCGAGCGTCGGAGGCGGAACGGGAGTTTCACCCGCTGCAGGTTAGAGACGGGAAGGGTGGCGCCCAACGGCCTGCGAAGAGACCCGGGAAATAGGCAGGCCCCCCAGGGGGGACGAGGGGGCCTGCGCAGTCCCGGGTGGATCACCCAGGCACCTGACCATGGTAACGGAGAATTCGGGGCGATAGCGAGCCCGATTCTCCGAATTCCCTCGGGGCTAGACCGCGATAGGTCAGGGGCCCTGATCGCCGCCCGTTCGCGGCCGGGACGCCGTGGCGCGACCGGGCGCTCGGGGGGCGTTGACCGATCGGGAAGATTCAGGGACGATGGTGGGCCAGGCGGTGGCGCGGCAGGGTGCTCCGGCGGTGTGCCGGGGACTGATCATGGCGGTGAAACGATGACGGACAGTGGATTCCCGGATGACGAACAGGTGACACAGGCACGTCTGGGCGCCATCGCCGCCGAGCTGGGAATCGGCGGGCTGCATCGCCACATCTTCGTGTGCGCCGAGCAGACCACACCCCGGTGTTCGAGCTACGGCGAGAGCGGGGAGGTGTGGCGCCACCTCAAGGCCCGGCTCAAGGAGTTGGGTCTGGCGTCGCCGCCTCCGGCGTGGCGGGGCGAGGCGCTCTTCATGCCGCCCCCGGAGACGACCCGGCCCGGAGGAACGGTGCTGCGGACCAAGGCCGATTGCCTGCGGGTGTGCGAGCGGGGACCGATCGCGGTCGTGTACCCGGACGGGGTCTGGTACCACTCGGTGTCGGTGGACGTGATGGAGCGCATCATCGTCGAGCATCTGGTGGGCGGGGTGCCGGTGGCCGACTACGTCTTCGCGGTGGATCCGCTGGGGGGTCGTGCCGCGCCACCGGCCGGGGACACGTAGGCTCGGGCCCATGAAGCGTCTCGTCCGGTTGGTGCGCTGGACCGTGTTCGGCTGGTTGCTGTGGCGCCTCTTCGGTCCCGAGGTGGAGCCGCGCTACGACGGGGTGCAGCGACGCCCGTTGAAGGTCCCGGGCCGGACGGTGTTCGCCGGAGATCTTGAGGTGTTCGTGCGGGAGGCGGGACCTCCCGACGGCCCTCCGCTGGTGCTGATCCACGGCTGGAACCTCGACGGGGAGATGACGTTCCACCGCATCGTCCCGGCGCTGGCAGAGCGGTTCCGGGTGATCATGCCCGACCTGCGGGATCACGGGAAGACCGACTGGCCGCGGGGCCGATTCGAGATCGAAGACCTCGCCGACGACGTGGCCGCCACCCTCGACACCCTCGGGGTGGAGGCGGCGACGGTGTTCGGGTATTCGATGGGCGGGATGGTGGCCCAGTGCCTCGCCGACCGCCATCCCCGCCATGTCGCCCGCCTGGTGCTGGCCGCCACCGCGGCCCGCCCGATCCCGCAGCGGCGGGCGCTGACCCGGATCGCCTTCTGGCTGGGTCGCGCCATCGCCCGGGTGAGCCGTCAGGAGGCGGCGACGATCACGTCGGAGGTCCTGATTCGCAGCGGGGCCATCGAGCCGGCTCATCTCCGCTGGATGCACGCCGCGTTGATGCGGCGGGACGCCACCCTCTACTACGAGGTGGGTGGTGCGATCTGGCGCTTCGACGCCACGGGATGGGTGGGTTCGCTGGCGATGCCTGCGATGGTGGTGATCCCGACCCGGGATCAGGTCGTGCCGCCGGAGGCGCAGCGGGAGCTGGCGGCGCTGCTCCCGGATCCGAGGGTGGTGGAGATCTCGGGTGGTCGCCACGAGGCGGTGCTCAACCGGTCCGACGAGTTCGTGCGGCTCCTCTCGGAGTTTGCGGCCGGTTAGCCGGCGCTCGAGCTCTCGCCGCCGGCGACGGCCCGCGCCACCTTGCGGACCGCTTCGGGGCTGCGGCCTCCGTTGAGCCAGTTGAGTGGTGACAGGGTGGCGAGGTCGGGGTTGGGGCGCACGATCCAGTCGGCGACGGCGGCGGGGTCGAGGCGGCGGGCGAGGATCTCGACGACGGAGGCGATGTCGTCACGGACACCGTGCTCGTCGAACTGGAAGGCGCAGTAGACCTCCTCGAGCCATGTGCCGCCGAGGCGGATCAGGCCGGGATGGATCTGGAGTTCGTGGGTTGACATGACGGCCCGGCGTGCAGCTTCGCCGCGGGTCCAGAAATGCCCGGTGAGAACGACCTCGCTCATCCGCTGCGCCGCCGCCTCCCCCCGCTGCGGCCGGTGGCCGGTGTCTGTTGGTCGCTGTCGTTGCGTTCGGGCGCAGTGTGACCGGATGGCACGACAACCATCTCCTCAACGCTAGCCGCGTCGGGAGGGGCCTCGGTTGACCTGGCTCTGGGAGGGTCAGATCTTGTTGAGGAAGGGGGTGAGGGCGGCGGCGAGGGCTTCGGGCGCTTCCAGGACGACGTTGTGGCCGGCGCCCGGGATGATGATCGGGGTGGAGCCGACGAGGGCTGCCATGTCGGTGGCGAGATCGGCGTAGTCGGGATCCTGGTCTCCGGCGACGAAGCACATGGGGGTGGCGAGGGAGGTGAGGGCGTCGCCTGCGTAGCGGGTGGTTCCCTGCCCGTAGCCGCGCAGCGCCGCCGCCAGGCCGCTCGCGGTGTTCTCGCCCCGGATGCGGCGGTCTTGTTCCCGGGCCGCCTCGGTGACGCCTCGGGCGCGGAGTCGGGGGTGGTTGAGCCAGGCGTCGAGGAACGCGTCGAGGCCGACCGCTTCGATGTGGGCGGCGAGGAGGGCGTCCTGGCTGAGGCGGGCCCGCCGTTCCGGTTCGGGGAGCCCGGGGGAGGTGGAGACGACGACGAGGCGCTGTACGAGCTTCTCGTGGGTAACGAGGAGTCGGAGGGCGACCCGGCCGCCTTGGGAGTATCCGAGCACCGGGAGGGGACGGGGGAGGGTGGCGAGCCAGGCGGCGACGGATTCGACCGCGGTGTCCATGGTGACCGGGGTGACTCCGGTGCGGCCGTGGCCGGGGAGGTCGGGGGCGAGCACGGTGCGGTCGAGGGCGGCGGCGAGGTCGGCGAACATGCCGCCGTGGAGGGTGAAGCCGTGGAGGGCGACGAGC
>JASFUV010000205.1:0-3707 GCA_050050155.1 Acidimicrobiia bacterium
GGTCGGCGACGGCGGCCACCGCGAAGGCGTCGACGTACGTGGGGTCCTCCCCGTCGGCGATGAAGGAGTTCTCCAAGACCGCCGTGGCCACCTCCCCCTCGATCACCTTGCGCACGTACACGATGGAGTAGGCGCCGGCTTCCCCCATGTATCCCTGGAGAGGATCGGCCCTGGCGCTGACGATCACCTCGTCGACCCCGTCACCCTCGAGATCGGTCCGGATCACCTGGGCGAGGTACACCGTGGTGTCGGCGATGCCGAACCCCCGCATCAGGGACTGGGTCGCCTCGATGTAGGTCGGCGACGCCCCCAGCAACGTGACCGGAGAGGGGACGACGTCGCCGTCGGTTTGGATCGCCACCTGGGTGAGCTCGCCGAAGTCGCCGGCGAAGGGTGGGGTCAGGTCCACCGTCCGTAGCGGCGGCTCGTAGATGTCACAGGTGTCGACCGGCGCCGAGCCGGTCGCGGTGGTGATGGGATCCCCCACCCGGACCACCTGGTACTCCTCCCCGCCCGTCACCGGTGGCTCCCCCGATTCATACTGGGAGTACCAGTCCTCCCCGATCGACCACCCGAGTGTGCAGAAGCGGGCCGTCACCACGATCGGGACCGGCTCGGGCGGCATCGTGGTGGTGGTCGTGGTCGTCGTCGTGGTCGTCGTCGTGGTGGTCGTCGCCGGCGAGGTCGTGGAGGTGGTCGGCGGCACCATGGTGGTCGTCTCGACGCCGGCGGTGGTGGGCGCGGCCGACGTGGTCGGTTCCGCCTCCGTGGTGCAGGCCGTCACCAGCGCACCGGCCGCGAGGGCAACGAGCAGCGAGCCGCGCACCGAGCGTGTGTTCATCTCTCACAGACTCTACGCGGTGGCCCGGCTGCGTGGCCGCTCACCGCACGTGGCGGCGAATCCACGCGTGCATGGCGATGCCGGAGGCGACACCGGCGTTGAGGGAACGGGTCGAGCCGTACTGGGTGATCGCACACACCTCACCGCAGGCGGCCTGCATCTCGGGTGACAGGCCGGGGCCCTCCTGGCCGAACACGAGCACGCAGCGTTCCGGCAGCTGCGCATCTTCGAGCGGGGTGGCGCCGGGGAGGATGTCGATGCCGATCAGCGGCAGTGCCGCCTCCTTCGCCCACGCGGCGAACGCCTCGGTGGTGACGTGGTGACGGATGTGCTGGTAGCGGTCGGTCACCATGGCGCCCCGCCGGTTCCACCGGCGCCGGCCCACGATGTGGACCTCGGCGGCGAGGAACGCGTTGGCGTTGCGGACCACCGTCCCGATGTTGAAGTCGTGCTGCCAGTTCTCCACCGCGACGTGGAACGGGTGCCGGCGCCGGTCGAGGTCGGCCACGATGGCGTCCCGCCTCCAGTAACGGTACCGGTCCACCACGTTGCGCCGGTCGCCGCCGGTGAGCAGCGCCGGGTCGAGCCGCGGGTCATCGGGCCACGGACGCGGGTGAGGTCCCACCCCGATCGGGCGTTCAGCCTCCTCGCTCACGGCGCGGCGACCCCGGTGTGGGGGTCAGTCGCGGATGGCGAGGCCGGTGTCGTGATCGAAGAAGTGGCTGGAATCCATGTCCACCGCGACCTCGATCGGGCTGCCCATGACGGCCGGGCTGTTGGGGGCGAAGCGGCCCGCCACCAGCGTGGTTTCCCGGGACAGCACCTCTTCGGCCGCCGCCTCGTCCTTGATGTCGAGCGCGTCCTCGGACACGACCGGCTTGGCGTCGATGTCGAAGTAGACGATCTTCTCGAACCCGAGGGACTCGACGTTCTCCGCGGTGGAGCGCAGCCGGGACTCGGCCGGCGCCGCGGAATGGACGGAGGCGTCCTCGAAATCCTTCGGCCGCAGGCCGAGCACCACGGTCCGCCCCACGTACTGGCGCAGCGCCGGGCGCTTCGTGAACAGGTCGTAGGGGCCGGCCAGTTCCTGACTCCCCAGCGTCAGCATGGGACGGCCGCCCTCCTCACGGAGCTGGGCTTCCATCAGGTTCATCGACGGCGACCCGATGAATGCGGCGACGAACAGGTTGTCCGGCTCGTCGAAGAGGGTCTGCGGCGCCGCCACCTGCTGGAGCACGCCGGCGTTGATGACGGCGACCCGGTCGGCCATCGTCATGGCCTCCACCTGATCGTGGGTGACGTAGAAGGTGGTGACCCCGACACGGCGCACCAGCGACGTGATCTCCGCCCGCATCTGCACCCGGAGCTTGGCATCGAGGTTGGAGAGCGGCTCATCGAGGAGGAACACCCGCGGATGGCGCACGATGGCCCGACCCATCGCGACCCGCTGCCGCTGCCCGCCGGAGAGCTGCCCCGGCTTGCGGTCGAGGATCTCGGACAGCTCGAGGGTCTTGGCTGCGTCCTCGACCCGCTTGCGCATCTCTTCCTTCGGGACCTTGGCGAGCTTGAGGGCGAACCCGATGTTCTCCGCCACCGTCATGTGGGGGTAGAGGGCGTAGTTCTGGAACACCATGGCGATGTCCCGATCCTTCGGATGCATGTCGTTGACGACTTCGTCACCGATGTAGAGCTTGCCGTTCGAGATCTCCTCGAGGCCGGCAATCATCCGCAGGGTGGTCGACTTACCGCAGCCGGATGGGCCGACCATCACCAGCAGCTCGCCCTCCTGGATGTGGAGGTTGAGGTCGGTGACGGCTTGGAAGCCGTTCGGGTACACCTTGTTGACGTTTTCGAAGACAACCTCTGCCACAAGCTCCTCCTTCAGCAGTGCGAACGGCCGGATGCGCTCCAAAGCACCGAGTCGACACCATCGACCCGGTGGCATCGGAAGGCACCACCGTCTGCCATGGCAGCGTGCGCCTCGCACGCGGCTCGGTCCGCCCCGCGATGTCGGGTTTCCCCCTGACTCTACCGCACCAGATACCGGGCTGCCCAAGGGATCTCACCGCAACCCCCTCCGGACCGACCCGCATCCACCGGGTCGCGGCGCGGATTCGTCCCTGCGAGCGATGCGCGCCGGCCTCGTCCCGGATACGATCCAGGCAATGCCCAGCCTGCACACCCGTCGCGCTCGCTCCCTGGTGGACGCCGTTCTCGCCGCCGGGTTGGCGGTGCTGACCCTCACCGGACTCACCGCGTATGCGGGAGAGACCTTCGATCCATCGGTGCGGCGGCCCGATGTCTGGCTGATCCTCCTCATCCTCGCCGCCACCTTGCCGCTGGCGCTGCGGCGCCGCCACCCGGCCACGGTGATGGCGGCGGTGCAGCTGGCGTGGATGACCGAGGCGGCCCTCTCCTATCCGGACACGATGACCATCTTCGCGCTGGGAGTCGCCCTGCACGCCGTCGGTTCCAATCTCCCCCCGCACCGGTCCCGTGCCGTCGCCGCCGCCAGCATCGCGACCGCGCTGGCGTGGACCGGGCTCGGCGTCCTCACTCGCAGCAACGTCCGACCCGACAGCGTGCTCACAGTGGCGGCCTTCGGTCTCTTCGCCTGGATGCTCGGCCGGGAGGTGTCGCAGCGGCAGCGCCGCACCGAGGAGCTGGAGCGTCGCGCCTTCGCCGCCGAACGGACCCGGGAGGAGCGGGCCCGCCAAGCCGTGATCGATGAGCGGATCCGCATCGCCCGCGAGCTGCACGACGTCGTGGCGCACGACATGACGGTGATGACGGTGCAGGCCGCCGCCGCCCGCCGCACCCTCGGCCGCGATGCCGCCAAGGCCGAGACCGCGCTCGAGGCGATCGA
>JASFUV010000206.1:0-3679 GCA_050050155.1 Acidimicrobiia bacterium
ATGCCGCGGTCAAGAAAGCGGCGCTCAAGCGCGAGAGGGACTGGACCCCGGAAGAGCGGAACGAGATCAGCTGCAAGTACCGCGCGCTCAAAGCATGGGTCACTGCTGACGCAGGAGCGGCCGAGTCGGCCAACCCGGCACATGGAGACGGCTCGGACCTCCCGAAGATCTCGTCCCAGATTGCATATGGTGCCGTCTTCGATTGGCTTGTCGATGTCGCGGGCGTCGAGCCAGCTCATCCAGAAGGTGATTCTCTGCCCTGAAAGCGGGCTCGAGAGCCCCGACGCGTCCTAGCCTGAGGGCCCGTGGCCGCTCGACCCGTAGCACCTGAGTTCCCGATCGTTGCGTTCCTGCAACGTCGCAGCCGCCTCCAGCGGCGGATCGCGCTCGGGGTCGTCGCCCTCCTCGCCGCCCTCTGGCTCATCCGCTTCGGTGCCGCGACCCTGCTCGACCGCTGGTGGTACGACTCGGTGACCTCTGCCCCGGTGTGGTCGACCCGGCTCGTCGCCCAGATCGAACTCGCCGTCCTCGCCGCCGTCATCACCGCGGTGGTGCTCGGCATCTCGGTCACGCTCGGGCTCCGGGTCGGGCCCGCTCCCGACAACGGTCCCAACCGGCTCGTGGTCCACTACCGAGAGCGGATGGGCCCGGCCCACCGCTGGCTCCTGGTCGGCGTCGCCGTCCTCCTCACCCTCCAGGTCATCCCGGCGGCGATGAGCCGCTGGCAACCCTGGCTGCTGTTCCTCCACGGACCCAACGTGGGGGAGAAGGCCCCCGAGATCGGCTTCGACCTCGGCTACCACCTCTTCCGGCTCCCCTTCCTGATGATCGTCACCACCTGGTTCCGCCGACTGCTGGTGATCGCCTTCGCCTTCGCCGCCGTCGGGCACATCGCCACCGGCGCCCTCCGCCTCCCCGGCCGGGGCCGCCGCTCGGCGCCCCTGGCGCTCAAGCACCTTGGGGCACTTGCGGCGGTGTTCGCCGTCGTCCAAGGCCTCACCTACCTGTTCGTGCAGCGACCCGGCCTCGCCACCAACCACAGCGGGGCCTTCGAAGGGCCTGGATACACCGAGCTGCGTGTCATCAGCCCGGTGCTCATCATGCTGGCGATCGTGGCGTTCCTCGCCGCCGGCGCCGCCGTCTACGGGATCCGCACCGGCCGCTGGCGCCCCACCCAAATCGCATTCGGCACCTGGGTGGTCCTCTCCATCGTGGGGTTGTGGCTGGCGCCCCTCGTCGTCCAGCAACTCATCGTCAAGCCGGCCGAGGCGGAGCGGGAGCTGCCCTACATCGCCCACAACCTCGACGCCACCCGGGTCGCCTACCGCCTCGACGCCGTCGAGCAGGTCACCGAGGTCTACACCGACGGCATCACCACGCCGCCCGACGAGGCGACCCAGGCGATCATCGACAAGACGCCCGTGTTCACCATGGCCCAGCTCGCCAAACCTCTCCAGGTGCTCGAGGGGACCACCGCCACCCGCATCGTCGACGTCGACCTCGACCGGTACGCCATCGACGGGGTTACCCGGCCCGTGATGATCGCCACCCGCAACGTCAACCAGGCCGACCTCCCCGAGAAGGGGTGGGTCCAGTCGCACCTGGTGTACACCCACGGCAACGGGGTGGTTGCGGTGCCGGCAGACGTCGCTGCCGCCGACGGGCGTCCCGACGTCGACGCCCTGGCGGAGGTCCTCGCCCCGGAGCGCCCCGAGCTGTACTTCGGGGAAGGCCTCGACGCCTGGTACGCCATCGTCGGCACCAAACGGGCCGAGCAGGACGGCGCCCTCTTCGATGCCGACACCGGCATCCGTCTCTCCGGCCTGTGGCAGCGGCTCGTGGCCGCCATCGGGCTCGGCGACATCGAGCCTCTGACGTCCGCCGAGCTCACCTCCTCCTCCCAGCTCCTGCTGCGGCGGGCACCCATCGAGCGTCTGCGCGTCCTCGCTCCGTTCCTCACCTGGGACATCGACGCCTACCCGGTGGTGAGCCAAGACCGGGTCGTCTGGATCGTCGACGGGTACACCAAGGCGTCCACCTACCCGTACTCCCAATGGGCCAAAGGGACCAAGCTGATCGCCTCGCCGGGCCTCACCGGCGGCAGCTTCAACTACCTGCACGGATCGGTCAAGGCGACCATCGACGCCTACGACGGCACCGTGCATCTCTACCGCACCGAGGTCGGCGGGGCCGACGATCCCATCCTCGATTCGTGGGAGGAGATCTTCCCCGGCCTCATCGAACCGATCGCCAACATGCCGGACGACCTGCGGGCCCACCTCCTCTACCCGACCGATCTGTTCACCGTGCAGACCAGCCTGCTCGGCCGCTACCACGTGGAGGACGCCGAGCTGCTGTTCAACGGCTCGGATCGCTGGTCGATCAGCGTCGCCCCCGGCGACGGGGTCGCCAAGGAGTCCCCTGGCGTGTCCCCCGCGGTCTCGCTGTTCCTCCCCACCAGCGGCGACATGCAGGGGCACTGGGTGGCGATCCGCCCCTACGTGCCGGGCGCCTCCTCCAACCCCAACGCCAACCGTGACATCCTCGCCGCCTTCGCCATCGCCGACCACGACGACCCGGAGCGGCTGCTGCTGGTACGGATCGAGCCCCGACCGGGCCGGCAGGTGTCGAGCCCCCTCGTGGCGCAGAGCGCCATCGACACCGATTCCGAGCTGGCCCGCTCCTTCACCCTCCTCAACGCCAACGGGTCGGCGGTCCAGTTCGGGCCGATGTCGCCGCTGCCGCTCGACGGTTCGATGGTGTGGGTGCGATCCATCGTCGTCACCGGAACCGCCGGCACCACCGCGCCTCGCCTGTTCGGGGTGACGGCCGTCTCCAACGGGATCGTGGGGGAGGCGGGGTCGCCGTCCCTGGCGGTCGACGAGACGGTGACGCCCGAGCCCTGACCCGCGGGCCTCAGCCGACGAACCGCTTGTAGGTATCGATCACGGCCGCCGCCTCGCCGTCTCCGCGCAACCGGCCCTGTTCAATCCAGATGACCCGATCGCAGGTGTCCTCGATCGTCCCCAGGGCGTGGCTGACGAGCAGCAGCGTCCCGGCGGTCCCCAGCAACTCCTCGATACGCTCCGACGCCTTCTTGTGAAACGCCTGGTCGCCGACGACGAGGGCCTCGTCGATGAGGAGGATGCGGGGGCGCACCGAGGTGGCGACCGCGAAGTGGAGCCGGGCCCGCATCCCCGACGAGTAGGTGCGAAGCGGCCGGTCGAGCGCCTCCCCCAGGTCGGTGAAGGCGGCGATGTCCTCGATGGCGGCGTCGACCTCGTCCGCCGTCATCCCGAGGGCCATGCACCCCAGCCTGATGTTGCGCCACCCGGTGGCGGCCGGCAGCAGGGTCGCCCCCACCCCCAGCAGCTTCGGCTCGTCGGAGACGAGGATCTCCCCCGAGGTCGGAGGCAGCAGCCCGGCGACTGCGGCCAGCAGCGTGGACTTGCCGGAACCGTTGGAGCCGATGATGCCGACCGACTGCCCCTCGACCACGTCGAACGAGAGGCCCCGAAGTGCCCGCACCACCCGGCGACCCGTGCCCTGGTGCTTGACGAGGCGTTCCCGCAGCGCCGCCCGGCGCTCCTCGAAGATCTCGTAGTCGACGTGGAGATCGCGAACCCGGATCGACAGCGTGTCGGTCATGCGCGCCCGTACCGCCACTCGGCCGCCCGGA
>JASFUV010000207.1:0-3678 GCA_050050155.1 Acidimicrobiia bacterium
CGGAGGCGCGGGAGCACCTCGGCGCCGAGGAGGGCGATGGTGGCCTCCTGGTCCGTGGAGGTCGTCTGGATCGCCACCACGTCGGCGCCGAGATCCTGCACCAGCGGCAGGTATGCCTCGACATAGTCGTCGGCCGATGCGACCGTCGTGTACTGCCCGAGGATCTCGCTGCGGTCCATGGCGTCGGCCCGCTCCCGCAGCACGGCGGGATCGACCGCCTCGAGACGTCCCGGGGCCCGCAGGCCCCGCCACGCGGCGAGGGCCTCCCACGCCTCATCGTCCGACGAGGCGTGGATCGTCCACCGGGTCGCCAGGATCCGGGGAACAGCCCGCTGCGCCTCCTCCGCCGCCGCCCGCGCCGGATCGACGACGCGCCGGCGCGTGTCGTCCGGCACCTTGACGCTGGTGATGATGCCCTCGGACCTCCGGGCCGCCAGCGCCGCCGACTTGGGACCGCCCGCCGCCATCCAGATCGGGACCGGGCCGATGGGCGGGCTGTAGAGATGGGCGCGCTCGGTGCGGTAGTACGTGCCGTCGAAATCGAGCGTCTCCCCGTCGAGGAGCCGTCGCATGATCTGGAGCGCCTCGTCCATGCGAGCCGCCCGCTCCGCGTAGGCGGGAAAGGCGTAGCCGAGCGGTCCCTCGTTGAGGTTCTCGCCGGTACCGACCCCAAGGTGGAACCGTCCCCCCGAGAGCCGATCGAGCGTGGCCGCCGCCTGGGCGACGATGGCCGGATGGTGGTGGAACAGCGGCGTGATCACCCCGGTGACGATCTCGACGTGCTCGGTGGCATGGGCCATCGCCCCGATGGTCGAGAGGGCGTACCCGGACGCGGAGACATCGTCCACCCACGGATGGAAATGGTCGGAGACGACGAGCGCATCGAAACCCGCATCCTCGGCGAGCACCGCGTGGCGGACGAGCGTCTCGGGCTGCCACTGCTCGTGGCCACAGAAGTAGGCGTACCGGGTCATGAGCCTCCAATCGTCGACCGTTCAGCATAGGGCGGGGCCGCCGCGCTACGGTCAACGCTGCAGGGGGCCACCACGGCAGGTGGCGGGGCGACGCTACGGGTATCGAAAGAAGGAGACGCGCTCGTGAAGGACAACGTTCGGGCACTGTTCGCCGAGTTCCTCGGCGTCTTCATCCTCTTGTTCATCGGCGGGATGACCATCGTGAGCAGCGGCGAGACCGTCGTGGTCGCGTTCGGGTTCGGCCTCGCCATCCTCGCCGGCCTCTACGCCTTCGGGGAGGTGTCCGGCGGGCACTTCAACCCCGCGGTGAGTTTCGGGGCGCTGCTCGACCATCGCATCGACCCGCTGACCTTCGTCCAATACGTCGTCGCCCAGGTCGCAGGCGCGGTGCTCGCCGGGCTCGCCATCCTGTGGGCGGCCACCCAGGATGCGGTCGCCGCCACCGCCACCGCTCCCGGCCCCGGCGTGGGGGCAGGGACCGCATTCCTGGTCGAGATCGTGCTCACCGCCGTCTTCGTTGCAGTCATCCTCAAGGTCACCAAGAGTGCGCAGTATCAGGGGTCGGTGTTCGTCGCCATCGGATTGACGCTCGCCGCCATCCACCTCGCCGCGCTCCACGTGAGCGGTGCGTCCGTCAACCCGGCCCGCACCCTCGGGTCGGCCATCGTTGGGAACAGCTACGCCGACGTCTGGGTCTACATGGTGGGACCGTTGCTCGGTGCCGTGCTCGGATGGGCGCTGTACCGGATGGCGACCGAAGGGAAACTCGGGAACCCGTTCGAATCCGACGCGCGCCCCGCTCCCGCCGCCGCCCCGATGGAGGCCGCGGAGGAGGCCGTCACCGAAGAGTGACGGGGCGGGCGCCCGATCGAAGGTTCTCTCAAGCGGGTCGGCGGTCGGGCCGAAAGCATCGAGAGCACGGCGCGCAACGGCGTGGAGGCCGACATGACCCTGAACGATCCGGTGGCAGGTTCGGCGGGGAGTCTCCCCGACCTGTTGCTGGTTGAGGACAACGCGCTTCACGCCCGGCTCGTCACCACCATGCTCGCCGACATCTGGCCGCAGGGCGTGCCCTTGCGCCACGTCAAGCGCCTCGAGGGAGCATTGGAGGCGATCCAGGAAGCTCGTCCCGATTGCGTGCTGCTCGATCTCGTGCTCCCCGACGCCAGCAACCTCGAAGCCGTCGAGGCGCTGGTCGCCGCCTACCCCGCCATCCCCATCGTGGTCCTCAGCTCCCATCAGGACGAGGCGATGGCGGTCCTCGCCATCCAGGCGGGCGCCCAGGACTTCCTCGTCAAGGGAACCGCCACCGCCGAGAGCCTCGGGAAGGCGATCCGGTACGCGGTGCAGCGCCGCGGATCCCCCGAAGCCGGTGGGCCCGTTGCCGCCGCCCCACCCGTTCCCGCCCCTGTCGTCCCGGATGCGCCCGCACCCGACGACGGTACCGCCCCTGCCCCCGGCCACGCCATCCTCGCCGCCGATGGCTGCATGCTCTACGCCGGTCCGGAGATCGCCGATCTGCTGGGACGGTCCCTCGATCAGATCATCGGGGTGCCCCTCCGCGACCTCGCCCACCCCGCCGATCACGGCTTGTGGGACGAAGCTTTCGAAGCGGCCCGCACCCGAGCCGCCGGGGAAGCCGGCGAGGAGGTCCAGGTGCGGTACCTGCATCCCTCGGGCGCCGACATCCGGGTACGGGTCGCGCTCCTCGCCCTGCACGACGCCGCCGGCGAGCCCGGCGCGTTCCTCGCCACCCTCCGTCCGACCTCCGAGGAGGGAACCGCCTCGTCGGGCGCCTACGCCGTCCTCACCGAGTGGAGCGCCGGCTGAGCGGCGCTCCGACTTGGCGTCGCCGGCACGGCCGGCGCGTGATCTGAGAGGGCGAGTCCGGGGATAAGCCGGATTCTGTCGTGGACGGTCATCTCTCTGGGCCCGGCATTGCTGCACGGGCTCGTGCGGCCCACCTGGGACATCACGGGCGGGCCACCCTGTCCCTGCTTGGCCTTGCTCCCGGTGGGGTTTGCCGATCCGCCCCGGTCGCCCGGGACGCTGGTGGTCTCTTACACCACCGTTTCACCCTTGCCTGTGCCGTCGCCGGCCATCGGCGGTCTGCTCTCTGTTGCACTTTCCGTCGGGTCGCCCCGCCTGGGTGTTACCCAGCACCGTGCCCTGTGGAGTCCGGACTTTCCTCGACCGGTGATCCCGGCCGCGACCGTCTCCCGGACTCGCCGCGGAGAACGGTAGCGGTCCGCCGTCCCGGGCGGAGCGCCGGCGCTCAGCCGGCGAGGGCGTCGCGCACCAGCTCGAGGCGCCGCCGTACCTCGGCGGCGAGCGGTTCGATGCCGTCGTTCTCGACGAGACCGAGCACCGCCTGAGGGTCCATGAACCCTACGTAGACGCCCGCCTTGTCCTGGCGCACGAACACGTTGCAGGGGAGGAGAGCCCCGGCGTCCGGCTCGGCCTCCAACGCCTGGTGGGCCAGCGGCGGGTTGCACGCCCCCAGGATCACGTACGGGGATCGTTCCACCCCGAGCTTGCTGGCGAGGGTGGCCTGGACGTCGATCGTGGTCAACACCCCGAAGCCCTGATCGGCGAGGGCGGAGGTGACGTGGTCGATGGTGTCCGGGAACGACGCGTCAACGGTGATCCCGAAGCTGTAGCGCGACATGACTCTCCTTCGCGGAACGGGGGCGGGCTCCTGCCC
>JASFUV010000208.1:0-3667 GCA_050050155.1 Acidimicrobiia bacterium
GGCCAGCGACACCAGCAACTCGGCGACGTCGACCGCCATGCGGTCGACGGACGCCGACGCTTCGGCGAAGCCGAAATCGACGATCCAGGGCCGTCCCCCCGGATCGACGAGTACGTTGGCGGCCCGGAGGTCACGGTGGGCGATGCGGTGGCGTTGCAGCAACGCCACGTCCTCCCACAGCAGGTCGAGTGTGGTGTCGGTGAGCGCATCGGGGGCACCGGCGGCATCGGTCCCGTCGATCGCCTCCATGACGAGGAGCGCGTCGGCCCGGTCGAGGGCAACGACCTCGCGGACGTGCGGCACCCGGGCCCCGGCGCGGTGGGCGAGCATCTGGATGTAGGCCTCGTGTTCGAGTTGGCGCTTCGGCGTGGCGGAGGGAATCTCGTCCTCGACGTTGCGGAACAGCAGGAACCGCGACCCCTTGAACAGCCAGTCGGCGTCCCGCTGGTCGTTGCTGAGCGCCTTGACGAAGAACCGGCGTCCCTCCGGATCGGTCACCACGAAGGGAGTCGAGCCGCGAGCGTCGAGGTGGGGCCGGACAATGCTCACCGGCGTCAGGCCGATGCCTGCGACGGCGGCGGCCACCCGCGCTTTGGCGACCACCCAGCTCGGGGAGCCGAAGGCGAGATGGACCGTGGCGCCGATGGCCCAGCCGAGGAGCCATCCGCCGACGACATCGAGCGGGAAGTGCGCCCCGACGTACATCCGGCCCGCCGCCACCAGGAACACGACGCCCCACAGGGCACGTCGCACCGGGCGTGACACGTAGGGACCGAGGGCCGCGGCGAGGGCGGCGGCCAGCGTCACGTGACCGGAGGGGAACCCGATCCCCGGGTGGGTCCCGCGCAGGACGACGTCGCTGAGGAGGTCTCCGGGCCGGCCGCGGCCGACGATCACTTTGAAGGCTTCAGCCGCCAGCCGCGCCACCAGCGCGCTCAGTGCCAGGTCCCGTGCCACCAGGAAGCGTCGCGCGAGCAACGCGATCGCCACCACGACGATGGCGAAGAGAGCGTTGCCGGCTTGCATGAAGACGGTGAGGGGCGGCTCGAGGAGCGCGGGCAGGTCGTTGATGAGGCGGAAGAGATCCTGCTCGAAGACCGCAACGGTGTCACGCGACGCGATGAGCATCGTGGCGGCGAACCCGAACAGACCGAGGACGAGGCGGGCCAGGTCGGCCGGGTGCCGGCGGGGAAGGTCGCGTTCGAGCATGGTCGAGTCGTGGGATACGCGGTGGTCGCGCCGCAGCAACCGTCTGATGAGCGACATTGCCTCATGATGGTCCGGTTCGTGCGCCAACGCTCCCTCAGGAGGCTTCGTCGGTCACGCGTCCACGTCGGCCCGGCGTCGCAACACCAGGAGTGCGATGTCGTCGCTGTGACCGGGGTCCGGAACCTCCGCCAGGAGGTGGCTTGCGAAGTCGTTGAGGTCGTCGACAGGGTGCGAGGAGGCCTCGATGAGCCGTTCCAGCCCGACGTCGAACGGCTCGCCGCGCCGCTCGAGGATGCCGTCGGTGTAGAGCACGAGGGTGTCGCCCGGTTCCAGCACGACGTTGGCGTCCGGTCGGGTCTTGCCGGTGATGCCGAGCGGGACTCCCCGTCCCGCCATCAGCGGCGTGGAGACGCCGTCGGCGGTCACGAGCAGGGCGGGCGGGTGACCGGCGGAACTGAAGGTGAGGTGGCCGGTGGACGGTTCGAGGAGACCGTAGAAGAGGGTGGCGACGTACCGGTCGCCGTCATGGGTGAGGTAGTCGTCGAGGCGATCGAGGAGCGGTCCGGGTTTGGCGATGGCGTGGCACAAACCGGCGAGCGCATGGTGGATCGACGTCATCGTGAGTGCGGCGTCGAGACCGTGGCCGACGACATCGCCGATCACCAGGCCGTACCGGTCCGATCCGAGCGTGATCAGGTCGTACCAGTCGCCGCCGACCCTGAGGCCGAAGGTGCCGGCCCGGTAGCGCGTCGCCATCTCATAGCCCTCCGGCACCGGAAGCCGGGCCGGGCGGAGGCCCTGTTGGAGGCGGTCCGCCACCGTTCGCTCCCGTTCGTAGAGCCGTTCCAGCTCCTCGAGGGTCCGGCGCCGCTCCGTGATGTCCTCGACGATGGCGGCGACGCCGACGGTGGCCCCTGCCCGGTCGGTCACCGGGACGAACGCCGATTCCCAGATGGAAGGCTCGCCCGTCCGGGCGTCGAGCGTGCCGAGGATCTCGATCTTCTCGGTGGGGCGGCCGGTGGTGGCGACCTCTTCGAGAATCGCCTCGATCGTGTCGGCGAGTTCGGGAGCGACCTCACGGACGGTGCACCCGATCTGGTCGGCGGGCGGCGTTCCCATGATGGCGGCGAGGCGCTCGTTGACGTGCACGACGCGCAGATCTGCGTCGAAGTAGGCGATCCCGATGGGCGCCCGGCGATCGAGCGCATCCATGACCACGGTGAGTTCGCCGGCGCGCTTCGTCGCTTGGGCCCGGTGGATCGCGGCGCCGCAGAGGGCGAGGACGTCACCGGCGTCCTGATCGGCGCCGCGAGCGAGGGACCCGGCCGACCAGGCGAGGACGACGGCGATGGCGGGAAGATCGAGCGTCGGGGACTGCGGCATGGGATGGACGGTGAGGCGAGCCGGAGGGCCGCTGCCGGGGCCCGTGCCGATCGTGGCGCCGCATGCTCGCAGCACGTCTGGGTCATCGACCACCACGTCGACCGTGCCGTCGATGGCGGCAGCGATCGCGGGGGTCAGCTCATCGGGAATCGCGGCGCCGGTGCCCGCTCTGGGGTCTTCGCCGGCCTCGACCACCAGGGCGAGGCACGCTCCGACGGCGGGGGCGATGCGCTCGGTGATGGCGTTGATCACCTCATCGACGGTGATCGCGGACGCCAAACCGGCACCGAGCCGGCGCAATCCTACGTAGCGGGACGACGCGGTGCCGAAGACCGTGTCGTCCCGCGGGGGAGCCTGGGCGACCACGGTGACCCCCTCGCCGGATCCGCCGGATGGGGTGAGGCTGAAGGTGACGTCCACCGTCGGGGACGAGCCGCCCCCTGCGGGCGGTACGAGATGGACGTGGGCGTCGCCGTCGGTGAGTGCCGCCGTGTGGCCGGCCCGGAGCAGCATGGGGGCGAGGGGACGGTCCGGCCACCACGCGACGTCCCAGAAACGACGGCCGACGACGGTGGAGCGGTCGAATGCGCCGCCTCGCCGTGCTGATTCGTTGAGATCGAGGACCGACCCGTCGGCGTCGAGGAGCCATACGGGATGGGCGACGGAGCCGAGGTCGGCCTCGAGGCGAATCTCGTTGCCGCACTCGTTCGACGCAGCACCCATCACCGGCGTCATCCTATCGGTTTTCGTCGTGTGTCGACCGGGCGGGGAGGATGCACCCGACGGGCTGAACGGTCGGTCCGCCGGTGGGGTCGCAACGGTTCCGCGCCGGGGTACCTTCGAGAACACCGTCCCTGGGCAATGTCGGGGTTGGTACACTCTGCCCGGATTGCTCGTTGTCCGGCAGGGACCGAAGGAGGATCCCACCTCATGGCGGATCGGCCCTCCATCGAGATGTCACTCGCGCAGCACGGCACGTGGCGCGTCGCGTCCGTGCGCGGCGACCTCGACCTGGCCACCGCGCCGCAACTCGAGTCCGCCTTCGAGGAACCCGACGGCCATGTGGCGTTGGATC
>JASFUV010000209.1:0-3649 GCA_050050155.1 Acidimicrobiia bacterium
CGCGGTGCAGATGCCGTTGTCGTGGGGTGAGCCATCGCACCGCATCATGCGGGAGATCCTCGCCACCGGAGGGGAGGGAGGGGGCCCGCTCGGCCCGGCCGAGCTGCGGGATCGACTCGGCCGGCGCCCGGTCCACGAGGCGGAGTGGTACCACGATCTCCTGACACCCCGGGTGGAGCACCTCGACATCTGGGAGACCCGATACCTCCAGGTTCTGACCGGTCCCGACGCGGTGCTGGAGTGGGTGCGGGGCACCGCGTTGTTGCCCGTGCTCGCCCAGCTCGACGATGGGGAGCGGGAGCGGTTCCTCACCGCGTACCGGCCTGCCCTCGACCAGGCCTATCCGCCGCGGCCCGGCGGGGTCACGCTGTTCCCGTTCCCTCGCCTGTTCCTGGTGGCGACGCGATCGGGAACCGGAACGCGAGATGGGCGGCCCGGGGGCCGCCCATCTCATACCTCCGACGAGGGAGGCGCAGGGAGGTGACGCTCCGTCGCATCTCCATGCCCTGCGTGTTCCTACCCGCGGCGGGTGACGGTCTCTCACCGCTCACGAAGACGGTGTCTTCGCCATTCCCTCCCTGACCGTTTCCGCAACTATAGACGCTGAGTAAGGAACTCAAAGATTAATTTCGGCGAGCACCGTGACCCCTTGAGCAGTATCTCGAGAAGGTTCGCAGATCCCCGCGCCAGGGCCTCACTCCCCGATCGGCTGCAAGAAGAGGGCCCCGAGGGGCGGGATGGAGAACCGCAGCGACTGGGGGCGCCCGTAAGCGGCGACGGGCTTGGTGACCACCCTGCCGCGCGGCCCCCTCCCCTGACCTCCGTAGCGCCGGGCATCGGAGTTCAACACCACGCGCCACTCACCGGCGGCACCGACTCCGATGCGGTGCGCCTTCCTCGCCTGCCCTGAGAAATTGCACACCACGAGCATCTGGGTGCCGTGCCCGTACCGAATCCAGGCGACGATGCCGGTCTGGTGCCCGGTGTCGATCCAGCCGAACCCGCCCTGATCCTGGTCCCGCACCCACAGCGCCGGATGCTCCCGGTACACGTGGTTGAGGTCCCGCAGCCAGCGCTGCATCCCGAGGTGGCGCGGCTGGCGCAGCAGCCGCCAATCCAGCGCCGTGTCGTGATTCCACTCGGAGCGCTGCGCGAACTCGTCGCCCATGAACAGCAGCTTCTTGCCGGGGAGCCCGTACATGTACCCGTAGAGGGCACGCAGATCGTCGAAGGACCAGGCCCCCCGCCCCGACATCTTGCGGATCATCGAACCCTTGGCGTGCACCACCTCGTCATGGGAGAAGGGGAGGATGAAGTTCTCGTTGTACGCATACAGCATCCGGAACGTCAGCTCGTCCTGGTGCATCGTCCGGTACTCGGGCCAGTTCCGCAGGTAGGCCAGCGTGTCGTTCATCCACCCCAGGTCCCATTTGTAGATGAACCCGAGGCCCCCCTCCTCCACCGGACGCGACACCTTGGGCCAGGCGGTCGATTCCTCGGCGACGGTGAACGTGCCGGGGTTTCCGGCCAGCACCGCAGCATTCATGTCGCGCAGGAAGTCGATCGCCTCGAGATGCTCCCGACCCCCGTGGACGTTGGGCTCCCACTCCCCGTCCCGGCGCGAGTAGTCGAGGTAGAGCATCGACGCCACCGCATCGACCCGGAGCCCGTCGGCGTGGTACCGGCGAAGCCAGAAGTCGGCGCTCGAGGTGAGGAAGCTGCGCACCTCGGGACGCCCGTAATCGAAGATGGCGCTGTGCCAATCGGGATGCCACCCGCGCTTCGGGTCGGGGTGCTCGTAGCAGGCGGTGCCGTCGAAGGAGATGAGGGCATGCTCGTCGGAGGCGAAGTGGGACGGGACCCAGTCGAGAATGACACCGATCCCCGCCTGGTGGAGCTGGTCGACGAGATACATGAAGTCCTGGGGGGAGCCGTAGCGGGCCGTCGGGGCGAAATACCCGGTCGCCTGGTACCCCCACGACGGGTAGTAGGGATGCTCGGTGACCGGGAGAAGCTCCACATGGGTGAAACCGAGATCGGTGACGTACCCGACGAGGCGGGGCGCCAGCTCCCGATAGGAGAACGACTCGGACGGGCGCTTCTTCATCCATGAGCCGAGGTGCACCTCGTAGATGCTGAGGGGACCATCCGGGTCGTGGCCGCCGCGGCGCCGTTCCATCCATTCGTCGTCGTGCCACTCGTAGCGGAGATCCCACACCAGGGAGGAGTGCTGCGGCGGCACCTCGGCGGCGAAGGCATAGGGATCCGATCGCTCCACCACCGGCCCGCGGCGGGTCCGGATCCGGTAGCGGTAGGCGTCGCCGGATGCCGCCCCGGGCGCGTGCCCCCACCACACCCCGCCGGGGCCGGCCTCCAGCACACCCGCCTTGTGATCCCAGTCGTTGAAGTCGCCGACGACCGACACCTGGCGGGCGGTGGGAGCCCACACCGCGAACCGGGCTCCCTCGGAGGTCGGATGAGCGCCGAGGTAGCGATAGGCGTCGGAGAGGCGCCCCCGCCCGAAGCGTTCGGTGTTGCGAATGCTGAGCGGTGCTCTCATGACTCCCCGATCTCTCGAACCCGAGGCTACCCGGCCGCCGTCACCGCCTCGCCACACCGCCCAGGTCGTCGCCGCCCGGCAGCGGGACAGCGGCACCCGAAGGTAGAGTGCGACGATGCGCTACGCAGTCGACGTTCCCAACTTTGGCTACTGGGCAGACCCACGCCGCATGGCGGAGTTCGCCGCCGGGGTGGAGCAGGCCGGCTGGGACGGCCTGTCGCTGTGGGACCACATCCTCGGCTGGGACGGCAACGAGGTCGCCGACCCGTGGGTGCTGCTGGCGGTGGCGGCGGCCGCCACCGAGCGCATCACCCTGATGTCGACGGTGACCCCGGTGCCCCGGCGCCACCCGTGGAAGCTGGCACGGGAAGCGGTGAGCATCGACCTGCTGAGCGCGGGAAGACTGGTGCTGGGCGTCGGCATCGGCTACCCGCCTGAGGACGAGTTCGGCCGCTTCGGGCTACCGGTCGACGACCGTACGAGGGCCGATCAGCTCGACGAGGGCCTCGAGGTGCTGACGGGCCTGTGGACCGGCGAGCCCTTCACCCACGCGGGCGACCACTACCGGGTGGGACCGGTGACGTTCCTGCCCACGCCTCTCCAGCAGCCCCGCATCCCGATCTGGGTCGCCGGGATGTGGCCCGCCAGGCGCCCGTTCCGCCGGGCGGCACGGTGGGACGGCGTCGCCCCCGGCGTCTTCGAGGACGGCGCCTTCCGGGATATCGCGGCGGCCGATCTGGAGGCCATCCTGGCGTTGATCGCCGAGCACCGCAGCTCCCCCGATCCCTTCGAGGTGGCCGTGAGCGGCTCCGTCCTGTCCCGCGGCGCGGCCGGGCGGGACCACGCCGCGTCGCTGGCCGCCGCCGGGGCCACCTGGTGGAGAGAAGGCTGGGATCCGGCCTCCGGCATGGCCCTCGATACCTGGATGGAGCGGATCATGGAGGGCCCACCCGGCTGACCCCCGCGGGCCCCGCTCACCACACTCGATCGTCTTTGGCCTCGTCGTAGTAGTCGAGACGGTCGACGGGGAACACGATCGACGTCATCAGGTTCATCACGTGGGCGGTGATGCGCTTGAGGAACCGGTAG
>JASFUV010000210.1:0-3645 GCA_050050155.1 Acidimicrobiia bacterium
GGCCTCGGCGACATCGGCGGCTTCGGGCCGCTGTGGAGCGCGGCCGGCGCCAAGATCACGGTCTTCGTTCCCGAGGACGCCGCCGACACCGTCGCCGCCGCCATGGCGGACGCCGGCGCCGGGGACATCGGGAACTACGGAGCCTGCTCGTTCCGCACCGCCGGCACCGGGACCTTCCGTCCCGGGGACGGCGCGTCCCCGATCGTGGGGGAGCGGGACCGGCTCAACCATCAGCCCGAGGTGAAGGTCGAGATGGTGGCCCCGGCCCACCGCGTCGACGGGGTGGTAGCGGCCCTGCTCGCGGTCCATCCCTACGAGGAGCCCGCCTACGACGTCTGGGACACCCGCGGCAACGCGGGCCTCCTCGGCAGGATCGGGACCCTCCCGGCTCCCACCAGCATCGCCAAGCTCGGGCTCGTGGTGCGCGAACGTCTCGGCGGAGTGGTCCGGATCGCAGGGACCGGGCCGGTGCAGACCGTCGCCGTCATCCCAGGCTCGGGCGGATCGTTCCTGGCCGCCGCCGGCGCCGCCGGAGCCGACGCCGTCGTCACCGGAGACGTGTCCCACCACGCCGCGCAGCGGGCATTGGGCGGCGATCTCGCCCTCGTCGATCCCGGTCACGTCGCCACCGAACGGCCCGGTGTCGCCGCGCTGTACGCTGAGGCTTCTACGATCGTCGCCGCCGAGGATCTCACCGGCCTCGATCCCGACCCTTGGAAGGAGCCGTAGATGGAGGAGCTGCAAAGCCTGGCCGATCTTCTCGATCTCCAGGACGTCGACCTCCAGATCGACCGGCTCATCCACGAACGGCAGACCCACCCCGCCCTCGAGCAATTCCGCGTCGCCCACGAGGACGCCGCCGCCATCGAGAAGGAGCTCAACGAGGCCCGTAGTGAGCTGCGGGAGACCACCCTGGCGCTCGACCGCACCAACGGCGAACTCGACATCTCCGAATCGAAACTCGCCGCCGAGCAGAACCGGCTCTTCGCCGGAGGCATGAGCGCCCGCGACGCCGACTACCTGCGCCGCGAGGTCGAGATGCTGGAACGCAAACAGAAGGAACAGGAGGAGGAGATCCTGGCCCTCATGGAACGCCGCGAGAAGCAAGAGGCCCGGGTGGCGGAGCTGACCGAATCCCTCGCCGCGGCCCGCACCGTGAGGGCCGGGCACGAGACCGTCATCGAGGAGGCATGGCGCGAGATCGACGCCCGCCTCGCCCGCAAGGAAGCACGCAAGGCGGAGATCATCCCCCTCATCGACCCCGACCTGCTCACCCTCTACGACGAGCTGCGGGCCACCAAGGACGGAGTGGCGGTCGGACGCCTCGCCGAGGGCACCTGCGGCGGGTGCCACCTCCGCCTTACCTCCGCCGAGCGACTCGAGGCCAAGAAGTCCGACCCGCCGCGGTGCATCCACTGTCGGCGGATCCTGGTGCCATGATCCGCCCCGCCGTGGGCTGAACCCGTGCTGTTCTGGCATCTGGGTGCCACCACCGCCATCACCCGCTACACGTTTCGGGACGAACGCATGGACCTCCGATTCCTCATGCTGGGAGCGGTGCTGCCCGACCTCATCGACACCCCGATCGGGCTGCTGTGGTACGGGCAGCTCCACAGTGTCCGGCTCGTCACCCACAGCCTGCCGTTCGCCGGGGCAGTGATGGTGGCGGTCCTGCTGTCGACCCGGCGGGGCCGGCCCCGCAAGCGGTGGATGCCGCTGGCGATCGGCCTCCTCCTCCACCTCTTCCTCGACGCCATGTGGGCCGACCCGGCCACCCTGTGGTGGCCGTTCCTCGGGTGGTCCTTCACCGTCGGGGCGGCGTCCACTGTTGGCGGGTACCTGCGGGATCTCGTCGCCAACCCGGTGATGTGGGCCGGCGAGGCGATCGGGGCGCTCTACCTCGCCTACCTGTGGCGCGCGGGGCACCTGTCGGACCCGGACCGGAGGGCGGCGTTCGTCGCCACCGGACGGATCGACGTGCCGATCGGGCCCTGACTCAGCCGGTGCGGCGCCGGACCCGGACGCTGCGCAGCAGCATTCGGCCCGCCATCACGACGAGCAGCCCGGCGAAGAGATGACGCAGCACGGCGCCGTCGAGCGCGAGGGCGGTGCGGGACCCGGTGACGGCCCCGATGACGCCGCCGATCGCGATCCGCAGCGCCAGCCCCCAATCGACCCGGCCGGCTCTGGTGTGGACCACGGCCCCGACGATGGCGGTGGGGACGACCACCGCGAGCGATGTGCCCTGGGCGGTGTGCTGGGTGAAGGAGAAGATCACCGCCAGGGACGGCACGAAGATCACCCCGCCGCCAACCCCGAGCGCGGCGGCGAAAGCGCCGGCCACCAGCCCGAGAACGATGAGGCCGATCACCGTCATTCCAGCACCAGCCTCACCGCCGCCACCAGCATGACGACCGCGAATACCCGGGTGAGGAGCCACTCCGGGATCCGCCCCATCGCTCGAGCCCCGACGGCGGCGCCGAGGGTGGTGCCGATGACGATGAAGGCGGCGGCGTGCCAATCGACGGCGCCCTCCACTCCGAACATGAGCACCGCCGACGACGCCGAGACGATCATCGCCGCCACCGAGGTGGCGGACGCCCGGTGGATGCTGAGCCCGAGCCACAAGGTGAGCCCGGGGACGATGATCACCCCGCCGCCGACCCCGAACAACCCGCTGACGAACCCCGCGACCAGGCCGAGCGCAACGGGTCGACGCACCGTGGAGGACACACGGCGAGTGTAGGCGGCGCCGTCGCCGTGCCGGGCCGGTCGCGGCGGGGCTCTAGCCTGGCCGCATGCGGCGCATGCTGATCCTGTCCGTCCTCCTCGTCGTGACGGCGTCGTGCACCAACGGCGGCGAGACCGAGACCACCGTCGCGGTCACGGCGCGCGAGCCGGGGGCGGCGGTGCAGCAGTGGATCGACGCCCTCGGCGCCGGCCGCGACACCGAGGCGCACACCCTCGTCGAGCCGGCTGGGCTGGCGGTGGTGATCGCGGTGGAGAACCGGCTGGAGCCCGATCAACTCGCCACCCTGCTCACCGACGGGATCCCCGCCTCGCTGCGCGCCTCGTACTGGGCGTCGTTCGCGGACTCGTTCGCCACCTTCCGTGGGATGGCGCTGTCAGCGGTGACCGTGGGGGAGGCCGCCACCTTCGACATCGAAGGCATCGCCTTCGCCGCGGTGACGATCCGGGCCGGGGATGGCAGCGGCGAGGTGATCACCCGCGGCGCCGAGGACGGCACCTGGCAGGTGGACATGGTGGCGACGGTGGGTCCCGGCCTGGCGTCGGCCATCGCCGACGACCTTCCGGCCGGGCTCGAGAGCGACGGCGGCGGCGCCATCGCCGCCGCCTACCACGCGGCGGTGATCCCGGGCCTCAGCGCCGCCCTGGCGCGCGACGCATCCAACCGCAGCCTCGTCTTCGACATCGAATACATCGTCCAACTGCTCGCCCAGCACCCCGAACCCTGACCCCATGCATGCAACCCAGGGTTGAGAGGCTGCAAAACCGTGTACTGGGGCCCACGGTTCGGAGACTGGCGATCCGGTGGTTTCGAACTGTGGGCTGTGTGGCCGCATTTCCGTGATCTGGAGCCCTGGGTTGGGTGCATTGGGGTCTCAGTCGGCGGCGCGGAGGCGC
>JASFUV010000211.1:0-3629 GCA_050050155.1 Acidimicrobiia bacterium
CATGAGAGGCCGAACCGTGGGCTGGGAAGCCCCGTTTCCGTGTACTGGAGCCCTGGGTTGGGAGCATCGGGGGGAGGCGTCGGGAACTTCCCGGCGGGCGGGAGCGTCAACTGGAGGCCAGGAAGGAGCCCGACGCGATGCAACGAACGACTTTGCGCCGGTGGCGTCTCGCCGCCGCCGGCCTCGCCTGTGTGATGCTCGGCGCCGCGTGCGGCGGCAGCGGAACCCCCACGTCCACGACCGGCGCAGGGTCCACCACCGCGCCAGCCGACACCACCACGACCACCGCGCCGGAAGCGACCACGACCACCGTACCGGGAGAGACCACGACGACCGCGCCGCCGGAGGCCACCACAACCACCGTCCCGGCCGAGACCACCACGACCCTCCCCGGGGAGCCGATCGACCTCTTCTGGCACGAAGGCGACATCCTCGGCGTCGTCGGCGTCGCCCACGACGACGTCCTCAACGTACGGGCCGGCCCGGGAGTTTCATTCGACATCGTCACCACCCTCGATCCGATCACCGACGACGTGGTCGCCACCGGCCACACCCGGCAACTCACCTCATCGTTCTGGACGCAGATCGAGGCGGGAGGGATCACCGGATGGGTCAACGTCGCCTACCTCGCCTACCTCGGCGCCACGGTGGACGACACCGCCGCCACGGTGGGGTTGCTCGGCGAGATCCCGACGGCCGAGACCATGGTCGACCTCGGGACCTCCATCGCCGAAGCCCACGCCTCGACCGACGTGGAATCCGACATCGTGCTCTCGGTGGCACCCACCGTCGGGGACCTCGGGGAGGTCACCTACGACGTAGTCGGCCTCGCCGACGACGCCGAGTACGGGGTCCGGCTCCACGTCTTCGCCACCCCCGACGACAGTGGGGAAGGGTTCACCCTCGCCACCGTGGAGCTGACGCCGCTGTGCGGACGGGGCGTCTCCGCCGACGGTCTCTGCCTCTGATAGGCGTCGCCGGCCCGGAACGCGCCCCCGCTACAGCACCGGGGTGTCACGGCTCATGTCGGCAAAGAGGGTGAACTCGGCGAGGAACGACAGATCGATCCTGCCGGTGGCGCCCTGGCGGTGCTTGCCGATCTTGATCTCGGCGAGCCCTTTGGTCTCCTCGGCCTCCGGGTGGTAGTACTCGTGGCGGTAGATGAACAGGACGACGTCGGCGTCCTGTTCGATGGCACCGCTCTCGCGCAGGTCGCCGAGGTGCGGGTGCTTGTCCTCCCTCGCCTCCAGGGCACGGTTGAGCTGCGACACCGCGATCACCGGGACGTGGAGCTCGCGGGCCAGGTTCTTGAGATTGCGGCTGATGGTGGCGATCTCCTGTTGCCGGTTCTCGCCGGCGGTGCCCTGCATGAGCTGCAGGTAGTCGACCACCACCAGGCCGAGGCCGGGATGGCGCTTCAGCCGGCGGCACTTGGCCCGGATCTCGGTGACGGTGAGCCCGGGTGAATCATCGACGTAGATCGGCTTGTGGTAGAGGATGCTGGCGGCGTGGGACAGCTTGCTGAAGTCGGTCTCGGTGAGTTGGCCGTTGCGGAACCGGCGGGAATCGATGCGGCCCTGGGCGCTCAACATCCGGGTCACCACCTCCTCCCGGCTCATCTCCAGCGAGAAGATGGCCACCGGGATGTCCTGGATGGCGACGTGCTGGGCGATGTTGAGGGCGAGGACGGTCTTGCCCATGCCGGGGCGGGCGGCGATCACCACCAGGTTGCTGGGATGCAGACCGGCCAGTTCCCGGTCGAGATCGCGGAACCCGGTCGGGATGCCGGTGACGTCGGCGCCGCGCCGGTTGAGCTCCTCGGCCCGCTCGATGGCAGGCCCCAGCAGCGGATCGATCAACTCGAGCCCGTCCCCCACCCGGCGCTCCGACACCGCGAACACGGCCTGCTCGGCCCGGTCGAGCACGTCACCGATCGGCTGATCCACCGCGGTCGCCAGCGACCCCACCTCACCCCCGGCCCGCATCAGGCGGCGCCGCAACGCGTGCTCCTCGACGATGGTGGCGTAGTGCTCGACATTGGAGGCCGTTGGCACCGAATCGAGCACCTGCGTCAGGTAGCCGACACCGCCGACCCGTTCCAGGGCCCCCGAGCGGCGCAGCGCCTCGGCGACGGTGACCGCGTCGATCGGCTCGTTGGCGTCGAACAGGGAGGCGATCGCCTCGAAGATGCTCTGGTGCGCCGGGCGGTAGAAGTCTTCGGCGTGGAGCTTCTCGAGGGCGACGTTTGCGGCGTCGGTGGAGAGCAGCACCGCCCCCAGCACCGACTCTTCGGCCTCGATGCTGCTCGGCGGGACCCGGAGCTGGCTCTCCCGATCAATCACGGATGTCACGTTGTGGTCCTCCTCGTCACGGCCCTCCTCCGTCCTCTCCCGGATCTACCGCCTGCCTGTGACAGAAACCGGCGATCACCGGCGCGCGCGAGGATCACTGCACAGTTCGTCCGGGGAAGGCGAGACCGAGTGTACGGGCCGCTCCCGGATCCCGAAACCCCTCAGCCAGGTGGGATTTCGCGAGGCGGGCTTTCTTTTCCCGGGCTGCCGCCCAGGGCCGCCGCGGGCGGTCCCGGAGCACCCGTGACGGGCTCAGGGACCGCTCACGCGTCGGACTCAGGCCGGGATCACGTCGAGGGTCACGCGGAACTCGACCTCGGGATGGGGCTGGAGGACGACCTCGTGGAGGCCGATCTCCTTGATCGGGTTCTCGACCCGCACGATGGCGCGGTCGACGTCGATCCCGGTGAACTTCTTGATGGCCAGAGTGACTTCGGCGGCGCTGACCGAACCGAAGAGCTTGCCTTCATCACCGGAACGGGCCGCCACCACCACCCGGGAGCCCACCAAGGCTTGGGCGAGTTGTTCGGCGTCCTCCTTGGCCTTGATCTCGGCTTCCTCCCGGGCGCGCCGCATCGACTCGGCCTGGCGCACCGCCCCGGCCGTCGCCGCCACCGCCTTGCGTCTGGGGAGCAGGAAATTGCGGGCGTATCCGTCGGCGACATCGACGATGTCGCCCTTGTCACCCAGGTCGGGGACGTCGGTGGTGAGGATGACTTCCATCAGGATCTCGTCTGGGTGTAGGGCAGCAAGGCCATTTCCCTGGCGTTCTTGATCGCCATGGCGATCCGACGCTGATGGATCCCGCAGGCGCCGGTGACCCGGCGGGCGCGGATCTTGCCGCGGTCCGACATGTACTTCCGCAAGACGGCGATGTTCTTGTAGTCGATCGGCTCGGCGCCGGAACGACAGAACTGGCACACCTTCTTCTTGCGGCGCGCATCCGCCGCCGATGGACGTCTGGTGCGCTTGGTGCGCTTCTTCGGGGGCATGGTCGGTGTCCTCCTTGAAACCTAGAACGGGGCTTCGTCGGGCCCGTAGTCGTCACGGGCGGTGGGAGCGGGCGGCACGTTGGAACTGCCGCCCCCGCCGCCGAAGTCGCCACCACTGCGGGGGGTGCGGGTCACGGATGCCGTCGCCCAGCGCACCGAAGGACCGATGTCGTCGATCCGGACTTCGATGGTGGAGCGCTTCTCACCCTCGGACGTCTCCCAGCTCCGCTGCTCGAGGCGCCCGGTCACGATGACCCGGGTCCCCTTCTGCAGCGACTCGGCGACG
>JASFUV010000212.1:0-3604 GCA_050050155.1 Acidimicrobiia bacterium
GCCGGGGGCGGTGGTCTCCACCGTGAGCTGGACCCACTCCTGGTTGCTGCCGTCGAAAGGATCGGCGAGGATACCCTCGACGTCGTTGGCCCAGACCGCGTTCTCGAAATGATCGGCCGTCTCACCCTCGAGGGCCCCGGCATCGACCACCTGGTTGGCGGACAGGCGTCGCATGAACGCCGCCATCTGCCCGCGCGTCACGGCGTCGGAGGGACAGAAGTAGTCGTTGTCGGGCGGGTTACACCCTGCGGTGATGCCGGCGTCCGCGAGCCATTCGATATCGGCTTCGAAGATGGACGTGTCGTCGTCGACGAAGGCGCCGCCGGCGGCCAGGACGGCAACCGGCGCGATCACCGCGGCGACGACGAGGAGCACCACGCCGATGCGGAGCCAGCGGCGTGAGATGCGGGGGGTGGCGTGCAGGTTCATGGTTCCTCCCTCTGTCGGGACTCCGACACGATGGTACGTCATGGCAGGCGATGGGGCGCGGATCTCGATCCGGGCGCCGCCCGGATGCATCCCAGGGAGCACCAGGTCCCCGCTAACGTCCACCGCGAACCAGGGAACCTCGAAGGTGCGGTGAGCGTCTGAGACACGTGGGGATCGCCACACGCTTGACGATCGGTATGGCCGCGGCCGCGGTCTTGCTGCTCGCGGCTCCCGCCGCCACTGCCCAGTCGGATTCCGACGCGGCGACAGATCAGGGAATCGACGTCGTCGTGACCGCCGGCCTCGAGGAGTACGTCGACCCGTCCCAGCCCGTCCACTTCGCCGTCTCGCTCACCTCCCGGGAGCTGCTGGTGGGATACCTCGAGGTGACGATCAGCGGCGGCGCCGTCTCCCGCACCGCGGTGGAGGTTCCGGCCGGCGGCGCCAAACGCTTCGACCTCGAGGCCGCGGCGCCTCACGACGCCCGGCGCGCCGCCGTGTCGCTGGTGCGGACCGCCGGTGACGAGGACGAGGAGATCTACCGGGAGGACATCCAGCTCCGGGTGCCCGACGGGGTGGTGCTGGTCGCCGTCCTGGACGCGGACGGCGCGGTGACGCCGCTCCGCAGCGCCTCGGCCACCCCCTTGGGCGGCGACATCACGACCATCGCGGTCGATGAGCCGACCATCGAGGCCGGGCTCGCCCCCGCCTCCTACCTGGTGGCCGGGACGGGTGCGGTGCGCGGGCTGGGAGACGCGGCCCGCACTTCCCTGGAGCGGTGGGTGGACGGCGGGGGGCGCATCGCCGCCGGCGCCGACGACCTTGCGGTGATCGGGGAGCCGGCGAACGGCTCGCGTTTCCCCGGCACCTCCGGTCTCGTCGCCCGGCAAGGGAAAGGGGAGCTCATCGCGGTCGAGGACGTTGCCGCGGTGAGCGTCGAGGAGTGGACCCGGCTCATCCACGATCCGATCCCGCTCGGCCTCATCCGCAACCAGGTCTCCTACAACTCCGACCTCGCGCTGGTGTCGGCCGCCTCGACGGGACGCAACGTCACGGTTCCGGCGCTCTCATGGCTCTTGCTCGGCATCCTCCTGTTCGTGGTGATGGTGGGGCCGGTCAACTTCGTGGTGCTGCGCGGGATCGACCGGCCCGAGTTGGCGTGGGTGACCGTGCCGCTGCTCAGTGTGTTGTTCGTCGCCGGCTTCTGGACCATGGGCCGCAGCAGCGTCGCCGACTTCACCCTCTCGCACGGCTCGTTTCTGTACGACGACGGGCGGGTCACCGAAGGAGAGTCAGGGCTCGTCGTGCAGGTGGAATCCGGCGGTCCCCGCCGGCTCGCCCTCCCCGAAGGCTGGACCGCGGTGCCGGTGCAGAGCATCGCCGGCTCCGAGTCGGGCGTGATGGACGAGACCGACCCGCGTCTCGTCGGCTTCGATCTCGAAGACCTCGGCGCCGGGACGACCGACGCCCGCTGGCAGGCCGATCCGCTTCCGGTGGACGTCGCCTACCACCTGAGCGACGACGGCATGGAGGTCACGGTCCGCAACGACACCCCGTGGACCTGGTGGGCGTGGGGGGTGACGGTCAACGGCGCCGCGTTCACCAACGGACAGCAGCTCGGGCCCGGCGAGAGCGGGACGATCACGGCGCGGGTCGGGGTGCGCAACGTCAGCTACGGCCCGCTCATCTCGTCGGCGGTGGAGGGGGCGCGGTTCGACGATGTCACCGCCAGCCGCTACGACGCGGGGTACTCCCTGGCCGAGTTCGCCGAGGGCCGCGTCTCGGACCTGCGCGGCGCGGATCTGTACGTGTTCGGGTTCACCCAGGGATTCGAGCCCCGGGCCACCCTGGACGGCGCGGCAGGGACCGCCGAGGGCACCACGCTGCTGGTGAAGCGCACCGCGCTCACCGCCGAGACGACGGCAGGGTTCGGCTGGGCCCGGCCCGACGTGCTCGAGGTGAGCGGCGCCGCCAGTATCGAGGCCTACTACGAGGAGATGTATGTCTACGGCGCCGACCAGATCACGCTCCGCTACCGGGTCCCCGAAGGGGTCACCGGCCTGGGGAGGGTGGCGCCGGGGGGAACGTCCCTGGACACGGCGGAGGCGTGGAACTGGGCCGACGCGGCCTGGGACGAGATCACCTGGGGCGACGACTTCCCACTCGCGCCCTACACGGCCCCCGGCGGCGACCTCGTGATCCGGGGGAACGCCGGCGCCGACGACTTCTTCGAGGAGGCGCTGCAGCTTCCCCGCTTCGCGCTCGTGTGGGGCGCGGCGTGATCGTCGAGTTCCAGGCCGTCGACAAGCGCTACGGGAGGGTCCGTGCCCTCCAGGGCGCCGACCTCACCGTGCCCCGCGGCGCAACCGTGGGCCTGATCGGGCCCAACGGCGCAGGCAAGACGACCTCGATGCTCATCATGACCTCGCTGCTGGCCCGGGACGGTGGCATGGTGCGGGTCGGTGGGATCGACCCGCAACGCGACCCGCGGGCGGTGCGCCGCCACGTCGGCTACATGCCCGACTTCTTCGGGGTCTACGAGGGACTCCGGGCCAGCGAGTATCTCGAGTTCTTCGCTGCCACCCAGCACATCCGGCCCATCGCCCGCCCCGCGGTCGTCGCCGACCTGCTTGCCCTCGTCGACCTGGAGGACAAGGCGGACGCCGACGTCAACACCTTGTCGCGCGGGATGAAGCAGCGGCTCTCGCTGGCCCGGGCCCTCGTGCACGATCCGGAGCTGCTCGTGCTCGACGAGCCGGCGTCGGGGCTCGATCCCCGGGCCCGCGTCCAACTCCGCCAGCTCATCGCCGAGCTGAACCGGATGGGCCGCACCATCGTCATCTCCTCCCACATCCTCAGCGAGCTGGAGGGCATCTGCTCGCACCTGGCGGTGGTCGATCACGGACGGGTCCTCGCCGAGGGCAGCGTCGGGGAGATCAGGGCCCGCCTCTCGCGCGGCGGCCGGATCGCCCTCAAGGTCGAGGAGGGCGGCGTCGACCTCGCCGAGGAAGTCCTCCGCGGCCGGGACGAGGTGACCTCGGTGGCGGTGGAACGCAACCTGCTCCGGATCGAGTTCGCAGGCGACGATCACGCCTCCGCCGACCTGCTCGCCGCGGTCGTTGGCGCCGGGGTGCCGGTGTTCGACTGGCGAGTCGAGGCCGCCGGGCTCGAAGAG
>JASFUV010000213.1:0-3581 GCA_050050155.1 Acidimicrobiia bacterium
TCCCGGTGGCCTCCCTCGCCGCCTTCGTTCTCGCCCGTTTCTCGTTCCGGGGCCGGGAGGCGGTGTACACGCTGTTCACGATGGGGCTGCTGTTCCCGGTGGCGGTGGCGATCGTTCCGCTGTTCATCGTCATTCGCCAGCTCCACCTCACCGACAGCTTCTTCGGGGTGGCGCTGCCGCAGGCCGCCTTCGCCCTGCCGCTGTCGATCGTGATCATGCGGCCGTTCCTCCGCAGTATTCCCGCCGAGTTGGAGGAAGCGGCAGCCATCGACGGGTGCAGCCCGTTCCGGTTCTACCTCTCGGTCATCATCCCGCTGTCACGCCCTGCGCTGAGCACGGTGTCGGTGCTCACGATCGTCACCAGCTGGAACGCCTTCCTGCTCCCCCTCGTGGTGATGTCCGACTCCGAGAACTGGACCCTGCCGATCGGCGTCACCAACTTCTCCACCCAGTACACCACCGACACGGCACGGGTCCTGGCCTTCACTGCCCTCTCGATGATCCCGGCGTTGATCTTCTATCTCGTCGCCGAGCGGCAGATCGTGAGTGGCCTCGCCTCCGGAGCCGTCAAGGGATGATCGAACAACCACGGCCGCGATCGGCGCGGTGGATAGGATCCGGCCATACCCGACGGAGGACCGATGACGACCATCAACGGGGGTGACGACACCCCGCGCTACCGCGACCCGGATCTCACCGTCGGCGAGCGGGTCGAGGATCTCATGGGGCGTATGTCCCTCACCGAGAAGATCGCCCAGCTGGGGAGCGCATGGGTGTTCCAGCTCGTCGATCACGACGGCCTCTCGCCCGAGCGCGCCCCCAAGCTCATGGAGCACGGCCTCGGGCAGGTGACGCGGATCTCGGGCGCTTCCCGCTTCGGTGCCGAGGAGGCCGCTTCGATCGCCAACGCCATCCAGCACCATCTGGTCGAGGAGACCCGGCTCGGGATCCCGGCCATCATCCACGAGGAGATCTGCTCGGGACTCATGGCGAGCGGGTCGACCGTGTTCCCGCAGGCCATCGGGGTGGCGGGCACCTGGGAGCCGGACCTGGCCGAGGCCATGGCCGACGTGATCCGCATCCAGATGCGCGCCATGGGGGTGCATCAGGGGCTGTCGCCGGTGCTCGACGTGTGCCGTGACCCCCGGTGGGGGCGGATCGAGGAGACGTACGGGGAGGATCCCCATCTGGTCGCCCGGATGGGGGGCGCCTTCGTCAAGGGGCTCCAGTCCGGCGATCTGACCGAGGGCGTGGTTGCCACCGCCAAGCACTTCGTCGGCTACGGCGCATCGGAGGGGGGCATGAACTGGGCGCCGGCGCACATCCCGGCGCGTGAGCTCCACGAGGTGTACCTCCATCCCTTCGAGGCGGCAGTGCGGACCGCCGACCTGTGGTCGGTCATGAACGGCTACCACGAGCTGGACGGCGTCCCATGCGGCGCCAACCGCGACCTCCTCAGAGGCATCCTGCGCGACGACTGGGGTTTCGCTGGAACTGTCGTCTCCGACTACTTCTCGGTGCGGCAGCTCGCCGAGTATCACCGACTGGTGGCCGACGGTGAGGCCGCCGCGGTGATGGGGCTGACGGCCGGCATCGACGTCGAGTTGCCTGGGACCGACTGCTATGGGGAGCCGCTCCTCACCGCGGTCGCCTCCGGGGCGATCGGCGAGGACGTGATCGACACGTCGGTGCGCCGGGTGCTGGAGGCCAAGTTCTCGCTCGGCCTCTTCGAGCGCCCTTACGTGACGGTGGAGGACGTGGCGGCGGTGACCGATGCGCCGCCGCATCGCGACCTGGCCCGTCACGTCGCCCGCAAGTCGATGACGCTGCTGCGCAACGACGGGGTCCTGCCGCTCCGTTCGGGCCTCGGCACGGTGGCGGTGATCGGACCCAACGCCGACGCCGCCCGCAACCTCTTTGGGGACTACACCTACGCCGCCCACCAGGAATCGTTGCGGGAGATGCGCGCCGCCGAGAACGTCTTCTCGATCCCGATGCCGGAAGGTGTCGAGTTCGGTGACCCGTCGGTGGCGTTCCCCTCCGTGGTCGACGTGCTGCGGGAGCGACTCGACGGCGAGGTGCGGTACGCCAAGGGCTGCGACGTCAACTCCGACGCGACGGACGGATTCGACGAGGCCGTGGCCCTCGCCGCCGCGGCGGACGTTGCGGTGATGGTGATGGGGGACAAGGCGGGTCTCGCCAGCGACTGCACCTGCGGGGAGAGCCGGGACCGCGCCGTCCTCGACCTGCCCGGGGTGCAGGAGGACCTGGTGCGGGCCGTGGTCGCCACCGGGACGCCGGTGGTGCTGGTGCTGGTGGCGGGACGCCCCTGTGGGAGTGTCTGGGTCCACGAGCACAGCGCCGCGGTCCTCATGGCATGGCTGCCCGGCCAGGAAGGCGCCGCGGCCGTCGCCGATGTGCTGATGGGCGACGTCAGCCCGGGGGGCAAGCTCCCTGTCTCGTTCCCCCGCACCGCCGGCCAGCTCCCCACTTACTACGGTCACAAGGTCTCCGGCGGCCGCTCCCACTGGAAGGGCGACTACGTCGACGGTTCGTCGCGCCCGCTCTACCCGTTCGGATTCGGCCTCGGCTACACCACGTTCACGCTCGGCGATCCCGCCGTCGACGAGGGCGAGGTGCCGTGGAACGAGAGCGCTACGGTGCAGGTCACGGTCACCAACACCGGCGACCGGGCGGGTGACGAGGTGGTGCAGCTCTACATCCGGGACCCGGAGGCGTCGGTGACCCGCCCGGTCCTGGAGCTGAAGAACTTCGCCAGGGTCGAGCTGGAACCGGGGGAATCGAAGCAGGTCACGTTCGCGGTGCCGGCGGGGCAGGTCGGCTTCTACGACCACGACCTGCGGTACGTGGTCGAACCGGGGACGATCGAGGTGTTCGTCGGCACGTCGTCGCAGGATCTGGTGGCGGCAGGGTCGTTCACCGTCGTGCCCGATCCCTCCGGCGCCCCGCCGGTCAAGGTGTTCGACGGATCCGTCACTGTCTCCTGAGCGTCTGCCGGAAACGCCCCTTCGGCTCGCGAAGGGCGTATCGGTCGATGCTCGTCGTAAACCCCGGATCCTGCCTGGCAAGGGCTCGGGAACCGAAACGGGACACGCGACCAATAACAGTGTGTATGGGTCAGAACGGTTCCCATCGAGCAGAGCCGTCGAAACCGGCTGCGTCAGCGGTTGTCCGGCGGCGATTGCAGGGGCAGCATCGATACTTCTCCTCGTACAGAGGCCAATCCCGTGCTGGAATGCGCGGGAGGTCGGCAGAGGGTTTCATGGTTCGGGCCTGGACGATCGTGGTTGCCATCGTCTTGATGCTTGGTGTGGCGGCCTGCGCCACCGGCACCGATGATCAGGACGGAAGCTCTGGTCCGATCTCCGGGCCCAGCCCTCCGAGTTCCGACGAAGCGGAGAACGGCTCGATACCCGGCTCAACGTTGCCGGCAGCGCCGAGCGACGATCGTCTGGAGCAAACGATCGTCGCGTTCGCCCGGTGTTTGGCGCGCGAGGCGAATGTCACCATCAGGTATCGCCGCGATCCCTTCGATGGCATGAGCTACTCGATTCAGATTC
>JASFUV010000214.1:0-3536 GCA_050050155.1 Acidimicrobiia bacterium
GGGAGGCCGCATTTCCGTGTACTGGAGCCCTGGGTTGGATGCATGGGGGCGGCGAGGAAGGGGATCTCCTATGCTCCGCCCGATGCACGAGTTTCATGACGGGTGGTTCTTGGTGGCGGTGATCGCCGCCGGCGGCGTCGGCGTCTGGGGCGTGGTGCTCGCGGCACGCAGGCAGGCCCCCGGCCGGGCGTTCCTCACCGCACGATGGGTGGCGGTGGCCGCCATGCTGATCCAGGTGGCCGCCGGCGTCATCCTCTACGCCCAGGGGGAGCGGCCCGCCGACGGCCTCCACGTCTTCTACGGGGTCCTCGTCGCCATCACGCTCGCCTTCGCCTACGTCTTTCGCGCCGCCCTCGCCCGCCGCCCTGCCCTCGCCTACGGCCTCCTCCTGCTGTTCGTGATGGGCCTCGGGCTGCGTGCCTGGGGCACCGCCGGCTGACGACCCCACGCCGCGCCGGTCCCGGTCTCTAGCATGTGGCATCCCGCCCTAGGAGGTTCGGTGCTGCTCGAAGGAAAACGCCTCGTGATCACGGGAGTGCTCACCGACGACTCCATCGCATGGCACACGGCCCGGATCGCCCAGGAACAGGGCGCCCAGTTGATCCTCACCGGCTTCGGGCGGGGCCTCAGCCTCACCGAACGGGCCGCCAACCGACTCCCCGCCGTCCCCGACGTCCTCGAGCTCGACATCAACGAACCGGCCCACATGGACGCCCTCGCCGCCCACCTGGCGCAACGCTGGGGCGGCGTCGACGGGGCGCTGCACGCCATCGCCTACGCCCCCGACGACGCCCTCGGCGGCAACTTCCTCGCCACCCCGGCGGAGAGCGCCGCCACCGCCTTCCTCACCTCGGCGTTCTCGTACAAGACCCTGGCGGCCGGGCTCCACGACCTGATGCGCCGCGCCGGCGGCGGGGCGCTGGTGACCCTCGACTTCGACAACCGGCAGGCGTGGCCCGCCTACGACTGGATGGGGGTGTCCAAGTCGGCGCTCCAATCGATCACCCGCTATCTGGCCCGCGATCTCGGGCCCGACCACATCCGCGTCAACGCGGTCTCGGCCGGGCCCCTGCGGACGGTGGCCGCCAAGTCGATCCCCGGGTTCCACCGTTTCGAGTCGGTGTGGGAGACACGCGCTCCCCTGGGATGGGACATCGCCGACCCGGTGCCGGTGGCGCAGATGGTGGCGGTCCTGTTGTCCGACTGGGCCACGGCGACGAGCGGTGAGATCGTCCACGTCGACGGGGGATTCCACGCCGTCGCGGCCGCCGAGAGCGACTGACCGCTAGACGGCCCTGGCCTGCCTGGTGGCGGCGTGCTGGGGGAGCGCCACCGTGAACGTGGCGCCGCCGCCGGGCGTCGGCTGGAACCAGACCCGCCCGCCCATGGCCTCCGACAGCCCCCGCACGATGGAGAGACCGAGCCCGGTCCCGCCGGCGCCGCGGGTGTGGTGGGGGGCCACCTGGGTGAAGGAATCGAAGATGTGCTCGTGCAGCTCGTACGGGATTCCCATGCCGTGATCGGCGACCGAGAGCCACACCTCACCGCCGTTGCGGGTGGCGGACAGCTCGATGGGGGAGTCGGGGGCGTACTTGAGGGCGTTGTCGAGCAGGTTCGACACCACCCGGTGCAGGTGGTCCGGATCGGCTTCCACCAGATCGACGGTGGGGGCGACGTGGATCGACGTCACCTCCTCGGCGCCGGGGACGTGGCGTACGATCTCGTCGAGGAAATCGGCCACCGCGAGCGACTCGGGGCGAATCGGCAGCGCCTGGTTGTCGAGCCGTGACACCATGAGCAGGTCCTCGATGAGGGACCGGAGCCGGTTCGCCTGGCGGGACGCGGTGTTGACAAGCTCACGGGCGTTCGGGTCGGGTGGCGCAAGCTCGGGGCGCTGCAGGGTCTTGAGCGAGCCGATCATCGACGTCAGCGGCGTGCGCAGCTCGTGGCTCACCACCGAGACGAAATCGGTCTTGAGCTGGGCGAGCTCCGTCATCTTCTGGCTGGTCTCCCGGGCCTCCTCGTACCGGGTGAGCTGGTTGAGGACGAGGGCGGAGGGCCCTGCCAGCGACTCCAGCAGCGCCACGTCCTCCTGGACGAACTCGCCGTTCTGCTTCTCGACCACGAGCAGCACCCCGATGCGATGTGCCTCGATCCGCAGCGGCACCGCCACCACCTGGTGGGTGCCGAGCTCGATGAGGAAGGAGTCGCCCGCCTCGTGGGCCTCGGACATGTCGGTGTAGACGAGCGGCTCGCCACTGGTGAAGACCCGCTGCGCGATGCCGTCCTCGTCGAGCCGCAGCAGGTATCCCTCGGCTCGCAGCGTCTGGCCTGCCACCCAGATGGGGGACATGACCTCGAGCGCCTCCAGGTCGGGCCGGTACAGCAGTACCACGCCGATCTTCGCCTCCAGGGCCGACACCACCCGGCCCACCAGTTCGGGGAGCACCTCGGCCAGGTTGGTGCCGACGCCGATGGTGCGCGAGACGTCGTAGAGCCGTTGCAGCTCCTGCTCCCGCTCCGCCAGGTGCGCCTCGCGGCGGCTGTAGGAGCGGAGCCATTGGGACGCAAGGTCGATCTGGGCCCACACCGCGAGCCCCCCGATGAAGATGAGGGCCACCGCCATGACGAAGATGGCGATCTGGACTGCCGCCTCGGCGGCATCCACCGTCTCGTTGGTGAGGAGGAGCGCCACGTAGGCGGCGATGGCGGCGACGCCGACGAAGCCGACCGAGCGGGAGGCGACGAGGGCGGCGAACACCACCGTTGCCAGGAACACGACCACCACCGACGCCCCGGTCTCGAGGCCACCGGTGCCGTAGATGACGGCCCCGATGACCCCCAGGCACCACAGCAGGACGAGAAAGTCGCCGACCGCCCGCCGCAGCGCCCGCCGCCACGGCACGACCGTGAGGATGAGGAGGGCGACCCCGGCGCCGAGGGCGGGTCCCAGCTTGATCTGGCCGTCGAAGCCGGTATGGGCGGCGGTGATCGCCGCGGTGATGATGAGTGCCACCCACGACAGGACGAGCCCGAAGTAGACCACGCGCACCCGGTAGCCGATGATCGTGTAACGGTCGCTCACGGAACCTCAGTCAGTGATGGAACCACGGTAACCTGCCCGGCATGGCCCGGGTACTCCTTCTCTTCGGCGGTCGTTCCGCGGAGCATGAGGTCTCCTGCGTATCGGCGGTCGCCGTGCTCGAGGCGCTCGAAGACGCCGGGCATCAGGTGATCCCGGTCGGGATCGGGCGCGACGGAGCCTGGTACCTGGCGGATCGTACCCGCCGCCCGCTGCAAGCGGCAGGACGCTCGGTCGTGTTGCGGCTTCCGGAGGGCACGCTCGCCGCCTCGGGGGACGTCATCGCGTTCGACGTCGCCTTCCCGGTGCTGCACGGTCCCTACGGCGAAGACGGCACCATCCAGGGCGTGTTCGAGACCGCCGACATCCCCTACGTGGGGTGCGGTGTCGCGGCCTCGGCGATGGCGATGGACAAGGACGTCGCCAAACGGATCTTCCGGCAAGCCGGGATCCA
>JASFUV010000215.1:0-3526 GCA_050050155.1 Acidimicrobiia bacterium
GTGGTAGGCCTCCACCACCACGCCCGCCTCGGCGCACAGGTGCAGGTACCAGAGCATGTGGCATTGGGAGGTGGACGCCACCAGCAGCTCCTCGGGGTTGTAGCGGGACGGATCACCCCGGAACACCGGCTCGGCCGATCCGGGAAGGTCGGGTTTGCCCGGAGCGCGCACGACGTGGTCGCGGCGGTAGGAACGGTACGACGTGGTTCCGGCGCCGTCGTTGCCGGTCCATTCGACCGCTATGGCGTAGTGGTGGCGGCGTCCCGCTTCCATGGCTCTCCGTCACCCATCCTCGGCCTCTTCCTTGCGCCGCGCCGTGTCGCCGAGCAGCTCCGATTCCACCAGCTCGTGGCGGTGCAGGTAGGTGGACACGAACGCCTGCACGGTCGCCGCCACGGGGAGGGCCATGACCGCCCCGACCGCGCCCATCAGGGTGCCTCCGACGATGGCCGACCCGAAGGCGACGGCAGGGTGCAAGGACATGGTGCGCCCGGTGATGCGGGGGCTGATCAGGTAGTTCTCGATCTGCTGGTAGACGACGATGAACCCCAGCACCCAGAGACCTTTGGTGGGACTCTCCAGCAGGGCGATCAGGAGGGGCAGCAACCCGCCGATGTAGGTTCCGATCACCGGGATGAACTGCGACAGGATCCCGAGCCACAGCCCGAGGGGCAGGGCGAAGGGGACGCCGATGATGGTGAGGGCGAGCCAGGTGGCGGTGCCGGCGACGGCTGCCAGCAGCGCCCGGGAGTAGAAGTAGCCGCCGGTCTTCTCGATGGCGATCTCGATGACCCGCAGCACCTCGACCTGTTTGTCGGGGGACAGCACCGACAGCACCGCCCGCCGCACCTTGGGCGCCTCGGCGGTGAGGTAGAAGGTGAAGAGGGCGATGGTGAGGCCTTGGAAGATGGTGGCGATGAGGCGGCTCCCGACGCCGAAGACGTGGCCGGCAACGTTGCGGGCGACGCCCTGGAGGGAGGTGTCGATCGAGGCGAGGGCGTCGTTGAGGCCCTTGCCGGAGATGTCGACGTTGTAGCGCGACGCGAATTCGGTGAGACGGTCGACGTAGGAGGGCATCCGATCGACGAGCTTGGCGACCTCGTCGATGATGAGCGGGATCATGAGGCCGATGAACAGCACGCCGACGAGGAAGACGAGCAGGAAGATGGCGCCGGTGGCGAGCCCCGGTTTCCAGCCGCGCCGGGTGAGGAAGGCCACGGCCGGTTCGAGGGCGATGGCGAGGAACATCGAGATCAGCAGCAGGATGAGGAAGCCCTGGAGGCGCCGCCCGACGGTGAGGAGCAGCCAGAGGAGGACGATCAACCCGACCACCTGCCGCAGCAGATGCGGCACCCACGACGGCATGCCCTCCACCGGAGCGAAGAGCGAGAAGCGGGTGCGCCGGGTCGGCGACGCCGCTCCCTCGCGCGGCGGATCCGGTGTCTCACTCATGTCCGGTGAGGCTAGCGGCCGTGGTCCAGCCGGGTAGGCTCCTCCCCCATGGATCGCACTACTCTTCATCAACTCCCCAAGGCCCTGTTGCACGACCATCTCGACGGGGGGCTTCGGGTCGATACCGTCCTGGAGCTGGCCGACGAGATCGGCTACACGGACCTTCCCGCATCCGACCCGGCCGCCCTGGCCGAGTGGTTCCATCAGGGCGAGTCGGGGTCCCTTGCGCAGTATCTCGAGGCGTTCGGTCATGTCGTCGCCGTGATGCAGACCGAGTCGGCCTTGGAGCGCGTCGCCTATGAGGCGGGGGTGGATCTCGCCGCCGACGGCGTCGTCTACGCCGAACTCCGCTACGCCCCCACGCAGCATGTCGAAGGCGGCCTCACCCCCGACGCGGTGGTGGCGGCGGTCGAGGCCGGCCTGGACCGGGCGCGGCGCGACACCGGCATCGTGACGGCGACCATTCTGTGCGCGCTGCGCCACCTCAGCGATTCGGAGGAGGTGGCGCGCCTGGCGGCTCGTTTCGCCGGCGGGTCCGTCGCCGGGTTCGACCTGGCAGGCCCCGAGCTGGGGTTCCCGCCGGACGACCATCTCGTGGCGTGCCGGATCGCCCGCGACGCCGGCCTCGGCCTCACCCTCCACGCCGGGGAGGCGGACGGTCCGGAGAGCGTGTGGCGGGCCCGGGCCCGCTGCGGCGCGCATCGTATCGGCCACGGGGTGCGGGTGATCGAGGACGCCACGATCGTCGACGGTGAGGTGGCCGGTCTGGGCGCAGTGGCGCGCATGGTGCGGGATCAGCGCATCCCCCTCGAGGTCTGCCCCACCTCGAACATCGACACCGGGATTGCGTCCGATCTGGCGCATCATCCCTTGGGGATGCTGTACCGGGCCGGGTTCGCCGTCACTCTCAACACCGACGACCGTCTCATGAGCGCGGTGTCGCTGACCGACGAGTTCGCCCACGCCGTCGAGCTGCACGGGTTCGACGCCGCCGCGCTGGAGGAGGTCACGGTGCGGGCGGTCGAGGTCGGGTTCGCCGACTGGCCGACCCGCCGCAGCCTCATCGAGGACGTGATCCGGCCGGCTTACCGGGGACTCGCCGCGTCCTGATCGCCTGGGTGCCCGTCGATCCAGTCCGTCACCCGTCCCAGTACGTCGCGCCATTCTGGCTCGTTGTGGGTTTCGTGGCGGAGGCCGGGGAACACGATCCGCTCGCAGACGGGCAGCGCGCCGAGCGGGGCGGAGGTGGCGACCGGGACCAGCGGGTCGTCCTCGCCGTGGATGACGAGGGTGGGGACCCGAATGGCGCCGATGCCGGCCGCGGCGGCCTTCATGGCCCGCAGGAAGACGAGGCCGAACCGGGCGGTCCCTTTGGTCGACACCAGCGGGTCGGCGAAGTAGCGACGCCCCACCTCGGGGTCGCGGGAGAGCTGCTCGGCGGCGACCGGTGACCCGACCCGCATCGTGGGGACGACGCGCCCGAGGACCTGCAGCATCCCTTCGAGGAACCCGGACAGGTTGGCGTCGAGGGCGGGCGCCGACAGGACCAGCAGGTCCGGTTGGGGCCGCCCCGATTCGGCGTAGGCGGTGCACAGGAGCCCGCCGAGAGAGTGCCCGTACAGCACGAGGGGCCGCCCGAGGTTGCGGGTTCGGGTGAGGTTCAGTTCCACGTCGTCGAGGAAGTCGTCGACGCTCCGCCCGTCCACCCTGCGCCCACCGGAGCCGCCGTGGCCGCGTAGGTCGAAGGCGTGGGTGTCGTATCCGTGCTCGGCGAGGAAGGTGCCGACGTGCTCGTAACGGCCGGAGTGCTCGGCCAGCCCGTGCACCAGGAGGACGGTGGCCCGGGCCGGGTCTGCCGCCCAGTGCCGGGTGAGCAGGGTCAGGCCGTCGCGGGCGGTGATGGTGCCGGTGGCGGACACGGCGCCCTCAGGCGAGCCGTTCCGCAGCAGCGACCGCGGCGCCGATGATGCCGGCGTTGTTGCGGTGGGCGGCGGGAACGACCTTGGCGTTGGTCTCGAGGAACGTGACGAAGTCGTCGAAGCGTTTGGAGATCCCGCCTCCGATGATGAGCAGC
>JASFUV010000216.1:0-3524 GCA_050050155.1 Acidimicrobiia bacterium
CAGGGGCGGTGGGTGAGGCCCCGCTCCCGGGCCTTGCGGGCCACCAACCCGGCGCCCACCATCACGTCCGGGTTCGAGGTGTTGGTGCAGCTGGTGATGGCGGCGATGACGACGGCGCCGTGTTCGAGCATCAGCCGATCTCCGTTGAGCACCACCTCGCCGCCGTTCGCCGGGTCGGGTGCCGAATCGGGGAGCACCACGCCGCCCTCGTCCACCATCTCCTGGGCGGTGCCGGGACCGGAGGGAGCCACCTTGTGGAAGGTCTCGGTGAGGTCGTAGCGCCACTGGTCCTTCATGCCGCTGAGCGCGATACGGTCCTGGGGCCGCTTGGGTCCGGCGAGGGACGGCTCGACGGTCGACATGTCGAGGTGGAGATTGGCGGAGTAGGTGACCCGGCGGCTGTCGTCCCGCCACAGGCCCTGGAGCCGGCAGTACTGCTCCACGACCTCCACCAGGGCGGCGGGCCGCCCGGTGAGACGCAGGTAGCGGAGGGTCTGCTCATCGACCGGGAAGTAGCCGATGGTTGCCCCGTACTCGGGCGCCATGTTGGCGATGGTGGCGCGGTTGGCGAGCGGCATGTCGGCGAGGCCCGCCCCGTGGAACTCGACGAACTTGCCGACGACGCCGTGCTCCCGCAGCATCTGCGTCACCCGCAGCACCAGGTCGGTGGCGGTGGAGCCTTCGGCGAGGCGCCCGGTGAGCTCGAACCCGACGACCTCGGGGAGCAGCATGTAGATGGGCTGGCCCACCATCACCGCCTCCGCCTCGATGCCGCCGACGCCCCACCCGACCACGCCGAGGCCGTTGATCATGGTGGTGTGCGAGTCGGTGCCGACCAGGCTGTCGGGGTGGAGAGCGGTCCCGTCGTCCCACACCACCTTGGCGAGGTACTCGAGGTTCACCTGGTGCACGATCCCGGTGGCGGGGGGAACGACCCGGAAGTTGTCGAAGGCGGACTGGCCCCACTTCAGGAACTCGTAGCGTTCCCGGTTCCGCTCGAACTCCCGCTCGCTGTTGATCTGGAGCGCCATCCCGGAGTTGAAGGCGTCGACCTGGACGCTGTGGTCGATGACGAGGTCGCTCGCCACCAGCGGGTTGACCTTCTGGGCGGCGGCCGGGTCGCCCGTCATGCGGACGATGGCGGCTCGCATGGCGGCGAGGTCGACGACGGCGGGGACCCCGGTGAAGTCCTGCAGCACCACCCGGCCCGGAGTGAAGGCGACCTCGGTCTCCCCCACCGCGGTGGCGTCGTAACGGGCGACCGCCCGCACGTCGTCGTCGGTGACGACGCGGCCGTCGTGATTGCGCAGCGCCGATTCGAGCAGCACCTTGATGCTGGTGGGAAGGTGGGCGACGTCGCCGAGGTCCTCGAGGGCGTCGAGCCGGTAGACGACCCGCTCCCCGAGCGGGGTCTCGATGGTGTCGCGGGCTCGGAAGGGGTCGTGGACGTCGCTCATCGGCTCACCTCGGTTCAATCGTGCTCAGGCCGATCAGCTTACCGAGGCCCCCACGTTCCGACCCCGCCCCCCGCTGCCTCCAACCCAGGGCTCCAGACCACGGAAATGCGGCCTCACAGCCCACGGTTCATGCCGATCGCGGCAGACCGGACGAACCGTGGGCCACAGATCACGAAAATGCGGCCTCTCAACCCTGGGTTGGGAGCATTGTGACGGGGGAGGTGACGAGGTCGATGCGGCTGCCGTCTTGCGGGGAGTCGGTGAAGACGGTGACGGAGGCCGCCGTCTCCGCGTCCAGGGTGTACGGGACCTCGACCCGGTAGTCGCCCCAGCAACCGGTGCCGCAGGTGGCGGTGGTGAAGCCCTCCGCCAGCACGGTGCCGTCGGCGGCGGTGATCTCGTAGCCGAGAGTCGCCTCGAACACGTTGGCCATCCCGCTGATGGTCACCGGCGAGTCGACCACGGCGCCGATCGCCGGGCTGTCGAGCAGGATCGGCTGCAGCAGGTCGACGTAGTCGGCCCGGGTCTGCGGCCGGTCGACGACGATGCCCTCCGACGTGATGACATCGACCACCTGCCCGTCGATGGCGAAACGCACCCCGTCCACCTCGGGGAACTGGGTGGCGGTGAACACCACCTGGGCGAGGCGACCCATCATCATGGCGGTGCCGCCGCCCGCCTCGAACGCCGCCGGCAGGTCGACGGTGGCGATCCCGTCCTCGATGCCGACCGTGAATCCCTCGAGCCGGGCCGGGATGGCGCTGGTGAACCCGGTGTCCCCCGGACCTTCGATCACGAGGGAGCCGATGGCATCGCCGAGGGCCTCACCAACCGGATCGTCCATGGTCTCCCCTTCGTACGCCTGGCTGCGGCGCACCGCCACCAATCCGGGATCGCCGCTGGGGCCATCGACCTCGCCGGAGAAGAAGTAGACGTTGAACTCGGTGGTGCCCACCACCGCAGGCACGGTCGTGCTCGTATCGGGCGGGATCGTGGTGGTCGACGCCGCCACCGTCGTGGCGGGCTCCGCCGTGTCGGAGGAGCCGAGCAGGTACAGCGGCACGCCCACCAGCACCAGGGCGCCGGCCATGGCGGCCGCCCACACCAGCACCGGCCGGCGCGGGCCACGGGAAGGGGTCTGCAACGTCGTCATGGGTTCCTCCGGGAAGGGTGGGGTCTCCGGCGTCATGGAGAGCAGCCGGTAGGTCAGCTCACGGATGCGGCTGTCGCGTCGATCACTCATCGAGGAGCTCCTTGAGTCGTGCGCGAGCTCGCGCCAGGTGGCGCTTCACCGACCCCTCGGACACCCCGAGGCGGGAGGCCACCTCGCGCGGGGCGAGATCCTCCCAGTAGGTGAGCACCACGGCGGCGCGCTGCTGCACGCTCAGCCTGTCGACCGCGGCCAGCACGTCGACGTCGACCTCCTGGGGAGGAGCCGTTGCCGGCCCGGCAGCCCGCAGCTCCCGGACCCGACGCCGCAGCGTGCTGCGATGGTGCGATCGTGCCTGATTGAGGACCGACCGGTAGAGGTAGGCCCGGTGATTGGCCACCTCGGACCATCCCCGCGACCGGAACGCCCGCAGGCAGGCGTCGGTGACGACATCGGCGGCATCGAACGGGCCGACCAGGCCCGTGGCGAAGCGCATCAGGTCGTCTGCGTGCTTGCGGTAGATCTCTTCGTCGGTCATCTCACCCCATGAGACGCCGCCGCCCCCCTTCCCGGGTGACAGTGAGGCGACGCCCCACCCGGTGGAGGAGCCCCCACCGGATCGCCCGGATGATCGCACCCACCGGGCCGGGACGCGGGCCGCGCCGCCGGCTCAGTCGCCCCAGTGCCGCTGCTCGCGGAACGGATCGCCGCGCATGTGGTAGCCGTTGCGCTCCCAGAAGCCCGGCTCGTCGGCGGCGAGCACCGTGAAGCCGCGCACCCACTTCACCGACTTCCAGAAGTACAGGTGCGGCACCACGAGCCGCAACGGCCAGCCATGCTCCGGCTCCAGCGGGGCGCCGCCGTAGCGGGTCGCGAACAGATTCCCGTCACGAACGAAATCGTCGACCGGCAGGTTG
>JASFUV010000217.1:0-3497 GCA_050050155.1 Acidimicrobiia bacterium
ACGGCATGATGGCGACCGGCACCGCCCACCGGGTCCTGCTCGTCGGCTCGGAGCGACTCTCCGCCCACCTCGACCTCGACGACCGCGCCACCGCGGTGCTGTTCGGGGACGGCGCCGGGGCCGTGGTGCTGGAAGGCACCGACGGGACCGACGGCGTGCTGGCCTCCAACACCCACGCCGACGGGACCCTCACCGACATCCTTGCGATCACCGGAACCGGCACCGAGCGGGTGTTCGACCCGACGATCACCGAGGCGATCCTGATGGAGGGCCGGGAGGTCTTCCGCCATGCCGTGACCAGAATGGGGGAAGCGGCGGTCGAAGCCATCGAGGCCGCCGGCATGGGCGTCGAGGACGTCGATCTGCTCATCACCCACCAGGCCAACATCCGCATCATCGACGCCACGGCGCGGCGCCTCGAGCTGGCGCCCGACCAGGTGTATGTCGACATCGCGTCGTACGGCAACACCTCGGCGGCGAGCATCCCGATCGCCCTCGCCGAAGCCCTGGAACAGGGCGTGATCGCCCCCGGCGACGTCGTCGTGTTCGCCGCGTTCGGGGGCGGCCTCACCTGGGGCGCCGCCGTGGTGCGGTGGGGGGAGCGGGTCACCCCGCTGGGGACCGCCGATCACGGGATCCCCGGGACCGACGCCACCGCCCTCGAGTTGCTGGCGGCACGCACCAGGAACGGTCGTCGATGAACAGGGTCGCCCTCGTCACCGGCGCTTCGCGCGGTATCGGCCGTTCGATCGCGGTGCTGCTGGCGGCTCGCGGTCATCACGTCGCGGTGAACTACCGGACGAACGGCGATGCCGCCGCCGAGGTGGTCGAGGCCATCGAAGGCAGCGGGGGCGAGGCGCTGGCGGTCCAGGCCGATGTGAGCGACGCCGATCAGGTCGCCGCCATGTTCACCACCGTCGAGGAGCACCTCGGAGCGGTGGAGGTGCTGGTCAACAACGCCGGGGTCACCCGCGACGGGTTGCTCATGCGGATGCAGCCGGACGCGTGGGACGAGGTGCTCGCCACCGACCTGCGTTCCGCCTACCTGTGCTCGCGGGCCGCGCTGCGCGCCATGGTGAAGGAACGGTGGGGGCGGATCGTGTCGATCGGGTCGGTGAGCGGGATCGCAGGCAACGCCGGCCAGGCCAACTACGCCGCCGCCAAGGCCGGGCTCATCGGGTTCTCCAAGTCGCTCGCAAAGGAGGTCGGGTCACGCGGGATCACCGTCAACGTGGTGGCGCCCGGCTTCATCGAGACCGACCTCACCGCGGATCTCGCCGCCGCGTCGACGGAACGGATGCTCGCGAACATCAGTGTGGGTCGGTTCGGCCGACCCGAAGAGATCGCTTCGGTCGTTGGCTATCTTGCCTCCGACGAAGCGGGCTACATCACCGGCCAGGCCATCGTCGTCGACGGTGGCCTGGCGCTCTGAGGACCATCGACCCCCAAGGAGGGCTCACCCATGGAACGTGCCGAGATCGAGACGAAGCTCGTCGACCTCCTCGTCGAGGAACTGGGGCTGGAACGTGACGACATCACGATGGAAGCTCGCTTCGAGGAGGATCTCGAAGTGGATTCGCTCGGTGTGGTCGAGCTGTTGATGGCCCTGGAAGACAACTTCGACGTCAAGATCCCCGACGACGAAGCGGAGGGGATCACCACGGTCGGACAGGCCGTCGACGTGGTGAGCGCCAAGCTCGGTACCTGATCGGGGTGCCTGACGTGAACGCGCGACGGCGGGTGGTCGTCACCGGGATGGGGACCATCAACCCGCTCGGAGCCCAGGTCGACGAGTCGTGGGGGAAGCTGATCGGCGGAGTCTCCGGCGTGGATCGCATCAGCCTCTTCGACCCGGACGGGTTCGCCTGCCAGATCGCAGGCGAGGTGAAGGACTTCGACCCCGAGACGTACATGCCGCGGCGTGAGGTCCGCCGCTACGACCGCAACGCCCAGTTCTTCCGGGTCGCCACCCAGCAGGCCCTCGCCGACGCCGGCATCTCCTATGAGGAGGACGATCCGGCTGCGGAGCGGGCCGGCGTGGTGTGCGGTTCGGGCACCGGCGGCATCACGACCACCCAGGAGGAGGTGGTGGTGCTCAAGGAACGGGGACCGGGCCGGGTCTCCCCACTCGCCATCCCCAAGATCATCAGCAACATGGCGGGCGGGATCGTCTCGATCGCCTTCCACCTCTACGGTCCCAACATCTGCACGGTCACCGCCTGCGCCGCCTCCGCCAACGCCATCGGCGACGCCGCGGAGATCATCCGCCGCAACGCCGCCGACGTCATGGTGGCGGGGGGGACCGAGGCGGGGATCTGTGAGCTGGCGGTCGCCGGCTTCGCCCAGTCCCGGGCGGTGAGCACCCGCAACGACGATCCGCGGGCGGCGAGCCGTCCCTTCGACGCCGACCGCGACGGTTTCGTGATGGGAGAAGGGGCCGCGGTGCTGATCCTCGAAGAACGCGAGCACGCCATCGCCCGCGGCGCCACCATCTACGCCGAGTTCCTCGGCTACGGCATGTCGGCCGACGGGTACCACATGACCTCGCCCCGCCCCGGCGGCGGGGGCGCGGCCCGCGCCATGCAGCACGCCCTCGACGACGCCGGGATGGCGCCGGCCGACATCGGCTACATCAATGCCCACGGCACTTCGACCCAGGCCAACGACGCCACCGAGACGGAGGCGATCAAGACCGTCTTCGGGGCCGACGCCCGGCGGATCCCGATCTCGTCGACGAAGTCGATGACGGGCCACCTCCTCGGCTCGGCGGGGGCGATGGAGGCCATCGCCTCGATCCTGGCGATCCGGGAGGGCGTGGTGCCGCCGACGATCAACTACACGACGCCGGATCCCGAGTGTGATCTCGACTACGTGCCCAACGAGGCGCGGGAGGTGGCGATCTCGGCTGCCATGTCGAACTCGTTCGGGTTCGGGGGGCACAACGTGGCGTTGGTGTTCGGCGCGGCCTGATCGGGCCGGCCGGTCACTCGTCGTCGCCGGTTTCGCATCCCACGGTGGGCGGCGGCCGTTGCTCATCGACGGCGCGGCGGTACTCCTCGAATGAGCGCAGTGCCAGCGCCATGACGAGGCCGATCCCCACCATCGCCCCGAGGCCGGTGAGGGTCCCGGCGACGGCTTCGAGTCCTCCGCATCCGTCGGGACGGCACAGGGTGTGCACGATGCCGGCGCCGAGGAACCCGCCGATGGCGCCTCCCGCCACCACCGGGGCGGCGACGATCCAGCGGATGCCGGTGAACCAGACGGCGGCGGCCACCAGGAGCCCGGCCGCGGCGCCGGCGGCCACGCCCGGGATCCCTTCCCACACGACGGTCCCGGCCGCGGCGCCGGCCACGACACAGAGGGCGGCGGGGAGGATCAGGGGTCCGCGCGAGGTCACGACGCGTCCCGTCGCCGGGGGAAGGGGCGCGGCCCGGGGAGGGTGGTGAGCTCGGGATCGACCGCAAGGCGGGCCTCACGGGTCCAGGAGACGGCGGTGA